>JBLHWD010000012.1:0-11473 GCA_047628995.1 Saprospiraceae bacterium
ACTTTCAGAAGCTAGCTTTCTTTGCTAAGGATCGTCAAATAACTCTAACCATTGTGGGGCCGGAGCAGCCCCTTGTAGATGGTATTGTAGATTTCTTCTTAGAAAGAAACCTACGCATTTTTGGCCCAACAAAAAATGCCGCACAGCTAGAAGGATCAAAAGTTTTCGCTAAAGATTTTCTTGCTAGACACTCCATTCCCACTGCAATATATCAAAAATTTACTGCAATAGAGCCGGCTATTGCTTACCTTGACACGACGAGTATACCTGTCGTTATTAAGGCTGACGGGCTTGCTGCGGGAAAAGGTGTGGTTGTTGCAACAACACTTGATGAAGCAAAGCGCGCTGTCTATGACATGTTAGCCGGTAATGTTTTTGGTGAGGCCGGTCATCGTATCGTAATAGAAGAGTTTTTAGCTGGGGAAGAGGCGAGTTTTATTGTTATTGTTGACGGCGACAATATATTACCAATGGCAACATCTCAAGATCATAAGCCTCGTGATAACGGAGACAAGGGTCCAAACACTGGAGGTATGGGTGCTTATTCCCCGGCACCCGTTGTGACAACTGAAATCCATAATCGTATTATGGATGAGATAATAAGGCCAACTGTTCTAGGTATGGCTGATGAAGGGAACACCTATACAGGGTTTCTTTATGCCGGCCTAATGATTATGCCAGATGGATCCCCCAAGGTCATAGAATACAACTGTCGATTTGGTGACCCAGAAACCCAACCTATAATGATGCGACTAAAGTCAGATCTGGTTACTTTATGCATTGCGGCACTGGACAAAAAACTTGACGGGTATGACATTGCTTGGGATTCCAGGTCAGCACTTGGTGTCGTACTCGCAGCAGGAGGGTACCCTCATGCATATAATAAAGGCGACATAATATCTGGATTACCGCAAACATCATCCGATGTTCAAAAAGTTTTTCATGCGGGCACAAAACGCATTAACAACAAAATAACAACCAATGGCGGCAGGGTTCTTTGCGCGGTTGGGCTAGGAGATACTATTACCGAGGCGAAAAAAATAGCTTATCAGCTAACTCATCAAATTTCTTGGGATAATATTTTTTTCCGTAATGATATTGGTCATCGCGCAACAGATAGGGAGAAATAGCTGCATAAGAACTAAAGCCTTATCTACCCAGAATATATAACGCACTGATCTTGTTATGCATCTAATTTTTTTCTTGGTTCTGTTTAGATATCCATATATCTATCCCTTGAGCATTTAATTTAAAGTCTAACGATAGTAATTTCTCTATCATCGATATATTTAATCTAGGTAATGCCAAGCCGATTTTATCTAGTGTCATTTCTTTAATAGCACCTAAGATACGCATCTCCCTATCAGGGTCATAACGAAACCTATAAGCAATTTTTCGATAGTATTCAATCTGCTCACAAAGTGAAGCTGCTTTCTTTTCTGGTTGATCAACAACACTGTAATGCGTCAAAAAAAATCTTTTCGGCGTATAACTCATCATCAAATCTATAGAGGATAGAAGTTTATCAGGATCAAATTGAACTGGTGACGTCGTTGGCATAATAAATCGATCCTGACCATCACTCATTGACTGATATGAAATACCAAACGTATCCCCAGAAAACCATCCTTGACTGACTTTATCCCAAATACATAAATGATGCTCTGCATGTCCGGGGGTATGACGAAATTCTAAGGCTCTGCTTTCTAGATAAAGTTTTTCGCCATCTTTGATCTCTAGCACACGCTCCATAGGCACTGGCACAATTTCACCATAAAGCTTCTTAAATGTGTTTTCCCCATACACCGCCTTGCATCCCGCAATGAGTTTATCTGGACTGATCATATGTCGCGCACCTCTGGGGTGAATCGCCAGTTGTGCATTAGGATATCTTTTTATTAACGCGCCAGCCCCTCCTGCATGATCTAGATGCACGTGAGTTGGAATGACATATCGAACTTTTTCAGCCCCAAAGCCCAAAGATAAGAGGGCTTCCTCTATACCCTCTGCCGAATAAGTAGTTCCCGTTTCTATTATCGCAACCTCGTTACCTTCTACTATTAGATAACAACATGCATTACCTGGACAGATGTATCGAGCGTCAATACTGTAGATGCCATGATTTAGATTTATATATTTATCGACTTTCATTTTATGCGCCTACTTATATTGATCGCAAATTTGCTACAATGTCTTATCCTTAAATAGCGACCTGGCAATATCAATGAACTCAAGACAGTTTTCTCCCATTGATAATTTTTTAGCTCAAATAGATTTGGCGCTAAAAACAATAACATCTGAAAATCCTAGATACAATCGACCTT
Source organism: Saprospiraceae bacterium (assembly GCA_047628995.1). GTDB lineage: Bacteria > Pseudomonadota > Gammaproteobacteria > Pseudomonadales > Porticoccaceae > Porticoccus. Next base: position 2,325 of record JBLHWD010000012.1, read on the forward strand.
CTCCCGCAAACAACACTCCTGATGAAGAGCTAACCGAAAAAGAACAGCACATAGCTGCAAGATTAATGAGAGTCAACCACACCGGTGAGGTTTGCGCTCAGGCCCTATATCAAGGTCAAGCTTTAACAGCAAAACTTATCTCTGTTCGATGCGAGATGGAACATGCGGCAAATGAAGAGGCAGATCATCTATCTTGGTGTCGAGAGCGCGTGGTTCAGCTTGGGGAACAGCCCAGCATATTTAACCCTTTTTGGTACGCCATGTCCTTTGGTCTAGGCGCTGCCACCGGACTTGTTAGCGACAAACTTAGCCTAGGGTTTGTTGCAGCAACGGAAGATCAAGTTTGCGATCACTTGGCCATTCATTTAAAAAAGCTACCTGCCAACGACATTAAAAGTCGCCTGATTGTTATGCAGATGCTAGAAGACGAGGCCGTGCATGCAGAGATGGCGCTAAAGGCAGGTGGGCTTAATTTTTCACCGCTTATTAAGACACTTATGACTACTGCATCTAAAGCTATGACGAAAATAAGTTATCTAATTTAGAGGATCCTCTGCCTTACTTATAATTTCAATTGCTCGTCAGCAATAACATCTATAATCCTGTCTTTTAGCCAGTTATGTACTTGAGATTTAACAGTTCTAGCATGCTGAACGAGCACTATCGGGATAGTGTTGTCAAAGTCTAACTCTGGAGGGTATGCCTTACGAACAACGCCATGGGTGGCCCCATCCATCTTCAGGTCATACATAGCCCCCATCATCAGCGAATCTGTAGCCCATATAACATTTAAAGCAGTCATCAACTGGGCAGTTACCATTATTTTTTTTCGCTCTTTTCCTTTTTCCTTTAATTGCGCATCAAAACGAGTTTGTTGCGTTGTATCACCAGATGGCGATCGAAGTAGTGAGTACTGGACGAATGGGTATTCCAGCATTTCATCCAGTTTAAGCTGCCCCTTTTCTGCGAGAGGATGTCCGGTACGCATCCATACAGCTGGGGCAAAATGCCCTAACGCGGTATCTTTATATTCTTGAGAATATGAACGATAAATTTCAATGGTAAAGTCTAAGTCACCTCTTTCTAGCCCTGTCGTTTTAGTGTCACTATTTTCACCAACTAGACGAACAGTCATTAGTGGCGCCTCCTTAACTAGTTTTTGGGCTAAGGCGGGCATCACTTGAACGGCAATAAATTCAGCGCTCATGATAACAATTTCACCCTCAAAGGTGAGAGGGTTAAACTGCTCTTTTTCCATCATACTTGCTAAGGATGAGAGCACTGGCGGCAGCTGCCTTTTTAATGCAAGCGCTCTTGGGGTAGGCGACAAACCTCTACCACTTCTCACAAACAAAGGGTCATCGAACGTCTCCCTCAATCGTTGAAGTGTTTTGCTCATAGCAGGCTGAGTAATAAACAACCTTTCTGCCGCCTTAGTTACACTTTCTTCTTCTAAAAGTCTTTGTAGAGCTACCAGTAGATTAAGATCTATACGAGATAATACCTTCGCGTCCACTAATCATTCTCCGTGGTTATTAATAACATTATATTAATATATTTGAGTTATATGTCAATAGTGCGTAAATTAAAAATGAGTTGACGATCTGGATAGAAACTTTAATGCCCCCTCAGATAAGTTTTTATACAAGAAAGCCAGCTTATTCTTCTATTTGTTCCTCAGTACCTTTAGGCGGCGCAAGCTGCCTTTTTTTATGGGCGCACACAAATCAAGCATTCACTGGCTGGTTATTTCAAATGTATGGGTAACTTCAACGCCCCCTCTGGCTAGCATAATAGAAGCGGAACAGTATTTTTCAGCTGACATTTTAACAGCGTTACGCACTATATTTTCTTTTAGGTTATCACCTGACACTAAAAAATTTAAGTGTATTTTAGTAAACACTGCGGGAACGTCATTAGATCTGGTTGCATCAACTTCTGCTGTGCAGGAAACTATGCTTTGACGTCCTTTTTGCAAAATATGCACTACATCGAAAGCGGCGCAGCCGCCCATTCCCATTAACATCATCTCCATAGGTCGGGGCCCTGCGTTCTTGCCGCCGTAGTCTGGAGGGCCGTCCATGATAATCCTGTGCTCAGACTCAGACTCAGCTATAAATCTAGCCTCGCCATCCCATATAATCTTTGCTTTCATAATGTAAACAGCCCTAAAAGTTAGCCTGAAAAAATTAATGCACTTAAAACTATTTGTTTTTATTTAAACCCAGAGGCTACATAAACATTTCTGATAATTTTAATCCTGGATCATCCGAGCGCATAAAAGTTTCCCCAACAAGAAAGGCGTTTACCTGGTAGTTTCTCATAAAGACAACATCTTTAGAGCTAAGAATACCGCTTTCAGTTATAACAATTCTGTTGCTTGGAATCTTACTTAAAAGCTGTGTAGTAGTAAGCAAACTTGTTTCAAAGGTATGCAAATCACGATTATTAATTCCAATCATTGAATTATCAATCAATAATGCCCTATCTAGTTCTTCCTCATTGTGCACTTCGATCAATACATCTAAGCCTAAATCACGAGCAATTCTGTGAAAATTTTCAAGATCTTGTTGAATTAAAGCTGCGACAATCAATAGAATACAATCTGCACCCAGGGCATAGGATTCATAAACTTGATAAGAGTCAACAATAAAGTCCTTTCTTAATACTGGCAGCAAGGTAACACTTCTCGCTATTTGTAAAAATTCATCTGAGCCCTGGAAAAAATCCTTTTCCGTAAGTACAGACAAACATGCAGCGCCCCCTTTTTCATAGCTTCTAGCAATAGCGGCAGGATCAAAAAATTCCCTAATCACACCCTTGCTAGGAGAGGCTTTTTTTATTTCGGCAATAACAGCGGGGGCTCCATTACTAATTTTTTCAGAAAGAGCACCCGAAAAACTTCTTAATTCTCTGTCTTTTAATTTCCCAAAACACAGGTTTTTTAGCTCGATTAACGGAATTTTTTCCCGTCTATCTGCTACTTCTGCTGCCTTTGCAGTTAGAATTTTTTTTAAAATTGTTGGAGTGTCCAATATTGTATCCATGGAAAGTATTATTTAAAGCAATGAGTGAACGAAGCGAGTTCAGAAATTTTGTCTTTTGCAAGACCGCTGCCAATAGCATCTTGGGCTAAAGTGACACCTTCAGCTAGATCGCTCGCAACACCCGATACATATAAAGCTGCGCCAGCATTTAAGGCAATCATATCAGATGCAGATTCTATTTTGGATGAAAAACCGCGTTGCTTTGAAAGAGCAGATTTAATCATGTCTAAACTTTCTTCCGCATTAGCAACTTTCAGATCATTAAGGATGCCTCTTTCCATTCCAAAATTTTCAGGCATAACAGAGTACTCTGTGATCTCACCATCTTTTAGTTCTGCAACCCATGTGCTCGAGGAAATGCTAATCTCGTCTAATCCGTCTTCTGAATGAACAACCAACACATGCTCTCCACCGAGCTTTCTCATCACTTCTGCCAGTGGCTTAATCCATTTTCTGTCGTAAACCCCCAACAACATATTAGGGATCTTCGCTGGATTAGTTAGAGGCCCCAAAAGATTAAAAATAGAGCGCGCTCCCAATTCTTTGCGTGGGCCGATAGCATGCTTCATTGCGCTATGATGATTAACAGCAAACATAAAGCCTACGCCCACTTCTTTCACGCAGCGTTCTATTTCTTCTGGCAATAAATTCAGCTTTATTCCAGCAAATTCCAGTAAATCTGCGCTCCCGCTATTACTGCTGACTCCTCGGTTACCATGCTTGGCTACTTTCGCACCAGCAGTAGCAGCAACAAATGCACTTGCCGTAGAAACGTTAAATATGCCAGCACTATCGCCGCCTGTGCCAACGATATCCACCAAATGCTTACTGGTTATGTGTAGTGGTACTGATAGTTCGCGCATTATCTGAGCAGCCCCGACAATCTCCTCTACCGCTTCACCCTTCATGCGCAAACCAACTAAAAATCCACCTATTTGAGCATCGGTAGCCTTTCCAGTCATAATCTGCATCATCACTTCACGCATCTCGTCAACCTGAAGATTGCAACCGTCTAAAATTTTGTTTACTGCCTGCTTAATGTCCATGGCGGCCTTTAGTATTTCAAAAAATTTTCGAGCAAATCATGCCCCTTTAAGGTAAGAATTGACTCTGGATGGAACTGTACTCCCTCTACTGCAGAAACGCGGTGACGGAATCCCATAATCTCGTCGACTTCTCCTGTCGATGTTTTTGTCCATGCAGTTTCTTCGAGACAACTTGGCAGACTTTCCCTTTCAACAATCAAAGAGTGATAGCGGGTTGCCTCAAAAGGACTTGGAATCCCGCTAAATACTCCTTGATTGTTGTGGTAAATAAGGGACGTTTTTCCATGCATTACATTTCTAGCACGTACAATTTTTCCTCCAAACGCCTGTCCAATACTTTGGTGCCCTAAACAAATTCCAAGGATAGGAATTTGTCCTGAAAAGCGCTTAATTGTCTCAACAGAAATTCCAGCCTCTTTAGGAGTGCACGGTCCAGGAGAGATAACGATTTTTTTTGGAGCCATCAGATCTATCTCATCTAACGTCAGTTCATCATTACGGACGACCTTGACATCAGCCTTTAATTCACCCAGATACTGAACGATGTTATAGGTAAACGAATCATAATTATCAATCATTAAAATCATAGCCGGGATGCCTTAGCTAACTAAATCAACAGCACGGAAAATAGCGCGTGCTTTATTTATGGTTTCTTTCCACTCCAGTTCTGGCAAGGAGTCTGCTACGACTCCAGCTCCAGCTTGCACATAAAGCTTCCCATCTTTAATCACTGCTGTTCTGATAGCTATAGCAGTATCCATGTTGCCGTTCCAAGCAATGTAGCCTACGGCCCCACCATAAACTCCGCGCTTCACTGGCTCAAGCTCATCAATTATTTCCATAGCTCGAATTTTAGGTGCTCCGCTCAAAGTACCTGCTGGTAATGTTGCTCGCAGCACATCCATGGCAGTAGTGCCAGGCTTAACCTGACCAGTGACATGAGATGTAATGTGCATAACGTGGGAGTAGCGCTCTACTACCATCTGATCGGTTACGTTCACCGATCCTGTTTGAGAAACTCTTCCCACATCGTTACGACCCAAGTCAATAAGCATCAAATGTTCTGCAATTTCTTTAGGGTCGTTGATTAATTCTTTTTCTAGGAATAGATCCTCTTCCTCCGTATGCCCTCTACGACGAGTCCCTGCGATAGGCCGCACCGTTACCTCTCCATCCTCGAGGCGCGCCAAAATTTCTGGCGACGATCCTACTATGTGAAAAGAATCCAAATCCAAAAAATACATATATGGAGACGGATTAAGGCAACGCAATGCTCTGTATAGATTCAAGGGCTCAGCATCAAAGTCTATGGATAGGCGTTGCGATGGGACCACCTGCATTACATCTCCGGCTAACACATAATTTTTTATCTGTTTAACTGCTGCAAGAAAATTTTCTTTTCCGAAGCTGGATACAAATGCAGCTTCATTTTTTCCGGCACCATCTAGATTCAATGGCGGAAGATCAGGAACAGGATTTTTTAATTTGGCTTCAAGTTCATCTAGCCTATGTTGCGCTTTATTCCAAGCATCTGAATCAGAAGCGTCTTGGTGAACTACAAAAATTATCTTTCCGAGTAAATTATCAAAAATCACCACTTCGTCAGAAGCCATCAATAGAATATCGGGATTGCCCAAATCATCTTTTGGCGTCGAATTCTTGAGTCTTTCCTCCACATACCGTACAACGTCGTAACCGAAGTAACCAACCAGTCCTCCTGTAAAACGTGGTAACTCAGGTAAATCAGGCATTTGGTATCTAGCCTGAAAAGTCTCAATATCGGTTAATGGATCTAGCGTAGTTTTGGTTTCTATTATTTCACGATTTCGCTCTATCACCATCTGGTCACCAAAGACCTTCAGCACAGTGCTTGATGGCAAACCTATAAGAGAATAGCGCCCCCATTTTTCTCCACCGTGAACAGATTCAAATAAATACGAATATGATCCTCTTGCCAGCTTCAGATAACATGATAGCGGCGTCTCTAGGTCGGCTAAAACTTCTCGTATTACTGGAATACGACTAAATTTTTGTTTCGCCAGTAAGGCGAATCTCTCAGGGGTCATAACTGCTTCCTTTCGCACATCGATGCAGAATAATCAGAAGGCAAGGGGCCATAAAACTAACGCTAAAGGCTTGGCGATATCACAGGTATCTCCAAGCATCCTAGTGGTCATTCTAATAGATTCGATTAACACTGGGAAGTCAGGCTAACTAAAGCTTTAGTTTCGATAACTCTAAATGCATACAATCAATAGCTCTACGATAATCACCAGCACCATAGATAGCTGAGCCGGCAACAAAAGTGTCTGCACCTGCCTCAGCAATTTCCCTTATATTTTTTTCAGTAACCCCTCCATCGATTTCCAAGCGGATGCTTAACCCGCTGTCATCAATTAGAGTTCGGACCTTTTTCAATTTTTTTAATATTTCAGGAATAAATTTTTGCCCGCCAAAGCCTGGGTTTACCCCCATCAACAATATTGTATCTACTTTGTCCAAAAAACATTCTACTTTGTCGAGCCCTGTTTCCGGATTAATTGCCAAACCGCTTTTACAACCAGCATCTCTTATTAATTGCAAAGACCGATCAATGTCGACTGAAGCCTCTGGATGAAAGGTCACCCAGTCAGCTCCAGCTGCAATAAAATTATTAATAAGCTCATCTACTGGGTTAGCCATAAGGTGGACATCAATAGTTGCTGATATTCCATAATCACGTAATGCTTTGCAAACCATTGGTCCAACCGTAAGATTAGGCACGTAATGATTGTCCATTACATCAAAATGGATTAGGTCAGCTCCAGCATCAATGACGTCCCTAGCTTCCTCTCCCAGTCGGGCAAAATCTGCAGACAGTATTGATGGCGCTATAAGAAAATTATTCATTTATTTCTCTTCTGCTATTTTTATGGGATATTTATAAATTAATTTTTCAGCACAACAGCGCAGGGCTTCAGATGCAATTTTAACTTACTTAATAGCCTGTAAGAAGTTGCAATTTCAAGTCTTTATCGTAACACTTGGAGCATACCTATTTCTAACTATTATCAAACATGACTATACAACACTCAAATCTTAGGGAATTTATTAAATTCCTCGAAGAACGCGGCGAATTAAAGCGCATTACTGTCGAGGTCGATCCTGTTTTGGAGATGACCGAAATCTGTGACCGCACCCTGCGTGCTGGGGGTCCAGCTCTGCTATTTGAAAACCCGAAAGGATTCGATATTCCTGTGCTGGGTAATCTTTTTGGCACGCCAGAGCGAGTAGCCATGGGGATGGGGAAAGAAAATCTCCTCGCTTTGCGAGAAGTTGGTGAATTACTCGCTTTTTTAAAAGAGCCCGAACCACCAAAAGGAATAAAAGATCTTTGGGGAAACCGTGATAAGTTTAAACAAATTTTAAACATGCCTGCGCAAGTTATCAAGAAAGCGCCCTGCCAAGAATTTATACTCAAAGGTGAAGATGTTGATCTAAAAAAACTGCCAATTCAAACATGCTGGCCGGGTGATGCTGGACCACTAATTACTTGGCCTTTAGTTATCACTAGGGGCCCTGAAAAAGAAAGGCAAAACCTAGGAATTTATCGCCAACAAGTAATAGGCAAAAATAAACTAATTATGCGATGGCTTTCTCACCGAGGAGGAGCGCTTGATTTTCAAGACTGGCAACTATCGCATCCCGGCGAACCTTTCCCAATTGCTGTAGCCTTGGGTGCTGACCCTGCAACAATATTAGGGGCAGTCACGCCCGTGCCAGACACTCTTTCGGAGTATGCTTTTGCAGGATTATTAAGGGGTAAAAAGACACAAGTAACGAACTGTATAGGAAGCAACCTTCAGGTACCAGCGAGCGCTGAATTCATTCTAGAGGGTTTTCTATACCCAGGCGAAATGGCTGCCGAGGGGCCCTTTGGAGACCATACTGGCTATTATAACGAGGTAGATCAATTTCCTGTTTTTACTGTGGAAACCATCACTCATCGAAAGGATCCAATTTATCACAGCACTTATACTGGCAGACCGCCTGATGAGCCAGCTATTTTAGGAGTAGCTTTGAATGAGATATTTGTTCCTATCCTACAAAAACAATTTCCTGAAATTATTGATTTTTATCTTCCCCCTGAAGGGTGCTCTTATAGGATGGCTGTGGTTTCGATGAAAAAAAAATATCCTGGGCATGCTAAGCGAGTAATGATGGGAGTTTGGTCTTTTTTAAGACAATTTATGTACACCAAATTTGTAATTGTTGTAGATGATGACATAGACCCCCGCGAATGGAGTGACGTGATATGGGCTATTACGACCCGAATGGACCCACAGCGTGACATGGTGTTAGTTGACAACACACCCATTGATTACTTAGATTTTGCTTCTCCTGTGTCTGGCTTGGGCTCAAAGGTAGGCTTTGATGCTACTAATAAGTGGAAGGGCGAGACAAACAGAGAATGGGGTAAGCCAATTGAAATGGATGCAAAGATAAAAGAAAAAATAGATGCCCTATGGGAGTCTTTGGGTATAGAAAAATAACTACTGCTATCAGCACGTCGTGCTCAAAAGTATAATAATACTTATCCTGTCTACTTATTTTTCATGTCCGCCCATGGGTTTTTCTTATTAAAAACAACATCCTGTCGATGTCCGGGCATACGCAGGCCATCACAAGAAATATTAATATCTGCTTCTTCCACCAATGCTTCCCCAAAGCGGTAGACAACTTCAACGGAACCTTTATCTGCTTTTTCGGCATAACTAGCCGCCGCTTGGCGAGTCTCTTTACGACGTTTTTGATAATCTACCATTACTAAACTGTGCCTGTAGGACAGCATTTCTTCGACTTTACGTGGAGAGAGGACTACTGCTGTTGCATTATTGCCACCAAACCCTTTTGAGTTAATAAATGCCACATCCATCTTTCTATCAACAAGATCCATGTCCTGTAAAGGGAAAAATAAGCGATCTTGAAAGACATCCTCAGCAATCTTATCAACTGTTTTAATACCAGGAAGTATATTATATTTAAATGTCCCCAAAGCTAAAGAGAGCTGGTCTCC
>JBLHWD010000013.1:0-10831 GCA_047628995.1 Saprospiraceae bacterium
GCGGTTTTGGGTGATGCCTCCGCTGAACTAACGGAACTCACCAAGCTGTTAAATTTTCCTATAACAAACACTTTGATGGGCCTTGGTGCTTTTCCAGGAACTGATCCTCAATTTTTAGGTATGTTGGGAATGCATGGCACTGTAGAGGCGAATAATGCCATGCATGAGGCTGATGTTATTTTTGCAGTGGGTGCTCGCTTTGATGATAGGGTAACTAATACCCCAAGTAAATTCTGTCCATCCGCAAAAATAATACATATAGATGTAGACCCTACATCTATCTCTAAAACTGTAGCTATAGATATCCCGATTGTTGGTGATTGCAGTACTGTTTTAAGACAAATGACTGATGAGATCAAGGCTAGCAAAGAGACTCCAGACCAGGATGCTCTTTCTGAATGGTGGTCCAAAATAAACGAATGGAGAGAGCGCCATGGAATATACACTCAACCAAGGCATGAGCCAAGTTCTGGTAATATCATCAAGCCACAGGATGTTATAAGAAGCCTTTATAAGGTGACTAAAGGTGACGCTTTTATTACTTCAGATGTTGGCCAACATCAAATGTTCGCTGCGCAATATTACCTATTTGATAAGCCTCGTCGCTGGATTAATTCAGGCGGCCTTGGGACTATGGGATTTGGTTTACCTGCAGCTATGGGTGTTCAATTAGCTCACCCTGATGCAGTCGTAGCATGTGTTACAGGCGAAGGAAGTATACAAATGTGCATTCAAGAGCTATCCACTTGTTTGCAATATGGACTTCCAGTCAAAATTATTAGCTTGAATAATCAAGCTCTTGGTATGGTGCGTCAATGGCAGGATATGCAATATAGCGGTCGTTATTCATCTAGTCTTTATGAGGACTCCCTACCTGATTTTGTAAAGCTAGCAGAGTCATTTGGACACATAGGGATGCGCGTTTCAAATTTTGATGAACTAGATGATAAAATGTCAGAGTGTTTCGCCTTAAAAGACCGCGTAGTCTTTATGGATATAAATGTTGACCGGAATGAACATGTGTATCCAATGCTCATTGCGCCAAATGGTTCGATGAAGGATATGAAGTTGAGCAAAACGGAGCGTACTTGATGAGACGTATAATTTCAGTGTTAATGGAAAATGAGCCGGGAGCTTTATCTAGGGTGGTTGGATTATTTTCACAAAGAGGCTACAACATAGATACGCTTACAGTGGCGCCGACTAATGACCAGACTTTGTCTAGATTAACAGTTACAACCCATGGAAGTGACAGCATAATTGAGCAAATCACCAAACATTTAAATAAATTAATAGATGTGGTGAAAGTTGTTGATCTAACAGAAGGCCCTCATATTGAGCGAGAATTAATGTTGGTGAAAATTAAGGTTAATGAGGCGCAAAGAGTAGATATTAATCATTGTGTAGATGTTTTTCGTGGCCAGATAGTTGATGTGAATGTCAATACGTACACATTACAGATTGTAGGTAGCAGCGATAAACTCGATGCATTTATAGAGGCTATTAATTACGCAGACATTCTTGAATTGGTTCGCTCGGGTGTTTCTGGTCTAGCTCGTGGTGAAAAAACACTGAAGGTATAAATGATTTATAGTATGATTTTCACAACTACCCCATAAAAATATAATTAATTCTTTATAAAAAATACAGGATAAAAACATGCAAGTTTCTTATGATAAAGATTGTAATCTCTCAATTATTCAGGGTATGAAGGTTTCAATTATCGGATATGGCTCACAAGGACATGCCCACGCCTTAAATCTGAAAGACTCTGGAGTGGATGTTACAGTTGGCCTTCGTGATGGCTCAACGTCTGCCGCTAAAGCGGAGAAATCTGGACTGACTGTAAAGAATGTTCCTGAGGCTGTTTCTGGTGCTGATCTAGTAATGATCCTTACACCAGATGAATTTCAGTCGCACTTGTATAGGGATGAAATTGAGCCTAACCTCAAGAGAGGAGCTACCATGGCTTTTGCTCATGGCTTTGCGATTCATTATAACCAGGTAGTGCCACGCAAAGATCTGGATGTCATTATGATTGCACCTAAAGCACCTGGGCATACAGTGCGTAATGAGTTCACTAAAGGTGGGGGAATTCCGGATCTGGTTGCTATATATCAAGATGCCTCAGGCAAAGCAAGAGATGTTGCCATGTCTTATGCGTCTGGTATAGGTGGCGGCAGAACAGGAATTATTGAAACTACGTTTAAAGATGAAACGGAAACAGATTTATTTGGTGAGCAGGCGGTCCTTTGTGGCGGAGCAGTAGAGTTAGTGAAGGCTGGCTTTGAAACATTAGTCGAAGGCGGATATGCTCCTGAAATGGCTTACTTTGAGTGTCTGCATGAACTCAAATTAATTGTTGATTTGATGTACGAGGGCGGCATTGCCAATATGAATTATTCTATATCAAACAATGCAGAATATGGAGAGTATGTTACTGGTCCAGAAATCATTAATGACCAATCTCGCGAGGCTATGCGAAACGCTTTAAAGCGGATCCAAAATGGAGAATATGCAAAAATGTTTATCACGGAGGGAGCCATGAATTATCCTTCCATGACAGCATATCGTCGGAATAATGCAGAGCATCCTATCGAAAAAACTGGTGCCAAATTACGCTCTATGATGCCATGGATTACAGCCAATCAACTGGTTGATAAAGATAAAAACTAAGTATTCTGCAAGGCTGCGTAGTTAACCGCGCCGAAGCGCGGTTTTTTGTTTCATGCTTTAGTGTTTAATGTAATATAATTTTTTAGGGATTTAAGGCTGCTGATTAGTCAGACTTAACGGCTATGCTAAAAAGATAAACTAGACTTTATTATAGTGGAAAAAAATTTATGACTGATACTGAAGGCCAAGAAAATGAATCTGGCCTTAACAAATCATCTTCGGTAGTTGGGGGCGACGAAACGCCTGTCGAGAAAATAAAGACTAGGCATAAAGGGGTTTATCTACTTCCAAATCTATTCACTACAGGAGCTATGTTCTCTGGATTTTATGCAATCCTTGCAGCAATGGATGGAAAATTCGAGGCAGCTTCAATTGCAATTTTTATCGCAATGATTTTTGATGTATTAGATGGAACTGTGGCGCGTATGACAAACACATCAAGTGAGTTTGGCCTGCAATACGACAGCCTCTCTGACATGGTCTCTTTTGGTGTAGCTCCTGCGGTGTTAGCTTTTAGCTGGATACTTAATGAAATAGGCAGGATCGGCTGGGCTGCCGCCTTTATTTACGCATCATGCGCAGCACTTAGGCTTGCTCGATTTAACACCCAGGTTGATTCAACCACAAAAGGTTACTTTATTGGGATCCCTAGCCCTGCCGCCGCTGCGCTTATAGCTTCTATGATATGGTGCAACTATGAAACTGATCCAACAAATCAATTAGCATTTCTGGTGGCAGCAGTAACAGCTTTATCTGGGTTATTGATGGTGTCTAACTTTGATTATCGTAGCTTAAAAGAGCTTGATCTTAAGGGAAGAGTTCCTTTTGTCGTCATTTTTGCTGTGGTGATGAGTCTTATTGTAATCACTATTGACCCGCCTCGAATTTTATTTATTTTTGCTCTGGTGTATAGTTTTTCAGCTCCAGTATTGTGGCTAAAGAACAAAGTTTATGGGTTAAAAGCATAATATGGAAAAAGAACAATTAATTATTTTTGATACAACTCTTCGAGATGGGGAGCAAAGTCCTGGTGCATCCATGACTAGGGATGAAAAATTGCGAATAGCCAAAGCTCTTGAAAAGCTTGGGGTTGATGTGATTGAGGCAGGTTTTGCTGTTTCAAGTCCAGGTGATTTTGCATCAGTTAAAGCTATTGCTGAGACGATTAAAGATAGTACTGTTTGTAGTCTCGCTCGCGCTAGAGAGGGTGATATTAAAAGTGCTGCAGAAGCCCTAAGGGGTGCGCATTCAGGTCGTATTCATACCTTTATTGCAACATCTCCAATTCATATGGAGCATAAACTTCATATGAGTCCGGACCAAGTTTTCGAGCAAGCTATATCCGCTGTAAAGTGTGCTCGAAATCTAATAAATGATGTAGAGTTTTCTCTAGAAGACGCTAGCCGTTCCGACTTTGACTATATGTGTCGTATTATTGAGGGGGCTATTGCTGCTGGCGCAAGAACCATAAATATCCCAGACACAGTAGGCTATGGTTTCCCAGAAGAGTATGCGGACACTATTGGTCGCTTGATCGAGACCGTTCCTAATGCAGATAAAGCAATATTTTCTGTGCACTGCCACAATGACCTTGGTTTGGCAGTATCGAATTCACTGGCAGCTGTTATGAGAGGCGCGCGTCAAATAGAGTGCACTATTAATGGTTTAGGTGAGCGCGCAGGCAACGCTGCCCTTGAAGAGATAGTGATGGCAGTAAAAACGCGAAAAGACATTTTTCCAGTAAAGACACGCATCGAAACTACTCATATCACTTCAACTTCTCGCTTGGTTTCAAGTGTCACCGGGTTTCCTGTTCAGCCCAATAAGGCAATTGTTGGCGCTAATGCTTTTGCGCATGAGTCTGGAATTCACCAAGATGGGGTATTAAAATTTCGTGAAACATATGAAATCATGAGCGCTCAAGATGTAGGTCTTCAAACCAATAAAATAGTTTTAGGAAAACTTTCCGGACGCGCAGCCTTTGCAGCCCGTCTTGAAGAGCTGGGTACCCATTTTGAAAATAAGGCAGCACTTGATGAGGCGTTTGTTAAGTTTAAAGATTTAGCTGACAAAAAACGTGAAATATATGATGAAGATCTTCAGGCTCTCGTTTCAAAAATTCAGCTAGATGAGTCAAATGGAGATCAAATAATTTTAGAAGCTCTAGAGGTAATCTCAAAGACAGGGCAACCTGCTTGTGCGACCTTGTCTTTGAGGTACAAAGGTGAGCTCTATAAGTCTTCGTCTGATGGCGATGGGCCTGTCGACGCCGCATTTAAGGCTATAGAAAAATTAGCTAAAAGTGATACAGAGCTAAAACTTTATTCTGTAAATGCAGTAACTGCTGGAACGGATTCACAGGGAGAGGTAACGGTCCGACTCGGAAAAGGTGGCCGAATCGTAAATGGACTGGGTGCTGATACAGACATTATGGTCGCTAGTGTTAGGGCTTACTTGCATGCACTTAATTTGATACAAAATCCTGATCGATTGCATCCTCAGATGGATGGAGTATAGAGGCGGCTATGAACACAGAGCTACGCGATTGGTATCTTTCTAGCTTAGATGTGAGCCAATATCTGCCAAAAATAGAGCCTGCTGATGACTCGAATCACTATTCTATAAAAAACAACAAGAATGAGGGTAAGGCAGAAGAGCAGGCAGGATTAACTGGTCGAGCCCTTAATGCTAACAAGTCTCTGGAGGAAAAAAAAGCTACGATATCTTCACCGAAAGAGCCTCTAAAGAAAAATGCAGCTTCAGCAGGTTTAGTCAGTTCTCTCAAGTTTAATCTTGTATGCTGGCAACCTTGTGATGAACTTCTTGTTCTTAGCGGGCTGGACTTTGGCATCAAGCCCTCTGGTGATCAGTGCTTATTGGTTGCTAATATCTGTCGCGCTATAGGTCATTTTTCTGGCGAGTTACCAGCACCATGCTTTCATAACGGGCAAGTAGAAAGGAATGGAGATGATGACGAAGGTAGATTTGATGTTCAAAAAATTCTCTCGCCTTTTATAGGGTCCTGTATTCAGCATACCAGCGGGTTTTCACTACTAATCATGGGGGAGGCCGCGTTCAAATTATTTGCTTCTACAGAAGAATCCTACCTGGACCTAAAAGGCAAGACGATACAGGTGAAAAACGTAGCTAATACTTTTGTGCTCAACGGTCTGGAGGAAATTCTCACAGACCCTTTAGTTAAGTTAGACACTTGGCGCACCATTAAGCCCTTATTAAATAAAGCCTAAATAGCCCATAAATGCATCTATTGAATTTAAATATACGCCCTATGATACTTGCTGACATAGCTAATATCAGTAAGATTGAGGAGAAAGTTACCCCCCATCCTTGGCGTGAGAGTCAGTTTATCGATAGCTATGAGAAGCATAATTGTTTGGTTCTTGTCATGGACGATTATATTGTCGGTTATGCGATTTACAACGTTGTTGTTGGCGAGGCGGAAGTGCTTAATATTGCAATTCATCATGGGCATCAAAATAAGGGTTATGGGCGTTATTTTATACAACATTTGATTAAAATTGTTTCAGAGCGCGCACAAAGATTTTTTCTCGAGGTTCGAGTTAGTAACGCTAGCGCAATCTATTTGTACGAAGATGTTGGGTTTGTTGCGGTATGCGAAAGAAAAAATTATTACCAGAATGCATTAAGATCTGAAGATGCACTATTAATGGCTATGGAGCTATAGCCCATTAGCAACCAGATAAAAATGATAAATGTCGTAAAGTCTAATATGAAACAATAACAAAAGTCACTAAAAACACTGCCCAGGACTGAAGCCCATATGCACTATTTCCTTGGTAATTTGTGTATAGTTTTAAGCCTTCTTACTGAGAACCTATAAGATTTCATTAGCTGCTATACATAGCTGTTTTTGGATTAAAGGAAAATAGAGAATGTCACTAAATTCGATTTATGAAGAGGTAAAGTTAAGGAGAACTTTTGCCATTATCTCGCACCCTGATGCTGGTAAAACTACGATCACCGAAAAATTGTTATTGTTTGGAAATATTATTCAGGTGGCCGGAACGGTGAAAAGTAAAAAAAGTGATAGGCACGCTACCTCTGACTGGATGCAGATGGAGAAAGAGCGTGGTATTTCTGTGACGTCTTCTGTTATGCAGTTCCCTTACAAGGGCTGTGTGGTTAATTTGCTTGATACCCCAGGACATGAGGACTTTTCTGAAGACACTTATCGGACACTAACAGCGGTAGACTCTGCTTTAATGGTTATTGATGGAGCGAAAGGTGTTGAGCGTCGAACAATCAAGCTGATGGATGTATGTCGATTAAGAGACACTCCGATAGTGTCTTTTATAAATAAAATGGATCGTGAAATACGTGATCCGGTTGATTTGCTTGATGAAATAGAAGCGGTATTGAAAATTATGTGCGCCCCGATGAATTGGCCTATTGGTTGCGGCAAAGACTTTAAGGGGGTGTATAGCTTTCATACAGATACAATACATGTTTTCCAGCAAGGCCAAGGGAGCATTATCCCGAAAGATGTTCAGATAGAAGGGCTTTATTCTGACAAAGCGAGCGAATTTTTTGGCTACTTAGCTGAAAATATTAGAGAAGAGATAGAGCTTGTTAGGGGGGCTACAAACACATTCGATATGGAGCTGTTCTTGAGTGGGAAGCTAACCCCAGTTTTTTTTGGCACTGCACTCTCGAATTTTGGTATACGAGAAATGCTTGGTAGCTTTATAGACTTAGCGCCCCCTCCTCAATTCAGGGCATCAGTGGAAAGAAATGTATCTGCGGGCGAAAAAGAATTTTCTGGGTTCGTTTTTAAGATACAAGCAAACATGGATCCAAAGCATCGAGACCGGATGGCTTTCATGCGTATTTGCTCGGGTAGGTATACCAAAGGCATGAAAGTTCACCATGTTAGGCAAAAAAAGGATCTGCGCATTTCTGATGCCGTTGGTTTTAAGGCGGGAGAAAGAGTGTCTCTGGATGAGGCTGTTGCAGGCGATATTATTGGGCTACATAATCATGGCTCTATTCAGATAGGCGACACATTTACCACTGGAGAGCACCTAAAATTTACAGGTATCCCATATTTTTCTCCAGAACTTTTTAGGCGTATTCGGTTGCGTGATCCATTAAAAATGAAACAATTGAGAAAAGGGATCCAGCAACTATCTGAGGAGGGTAGTACGCAGGTATTTTTTCCGCTAAATAGTAATGAAATTATTGTTGGCGCTGTAGGCCAGCTGCAATTTGATGTCGTAACATTCCGGCTTAAAGATGAATATGGCGTAGAAGCAGTTTATGAACCAATAAATATCTATACGGCTCGATGGATAGAGTCTGATGACGTCAGAAAAATTGAAGAAATAAAAAGAAAAGTGCCAGATGGTGTGGCATTAGATGGCGGCGGTCATTTAGCTTACCTTGCATCTACTAGAGTCAATCTTTCTTTGACAGAGGAAAGGTATCCAGATCTGAGATTTGCATCTACAAGAGAGCTTTGATGGGGTTTTGTTAGCAAGCTATCTGCTTGATAGTAAGCAATTTTACAAGTTAATTTATGGTTAAAATGTACTTTTTTGTGCAATTTTTAAAAAACTGGTGACCCTCTGAATTTTTTTCTGACCTTTACTGCTACTTTTATTTTTCTTCTGATTTTTCTTCTGATTTTTATTCGAACTGGTTCGCCTGTATATCGTCTAGAGAAGAAAAATGTTGTTGAGTTATTAAAGTTAGTCTTGGATGGTTCGGCCACCAATAATGACTGGGAGGTATTTCTTGGGCTACCGATTAGGCATAATGAAGTATTAGAGGCTGTTCGTTTGAGATGCCAGGCTATAAATGATGATGAGCGGGCAGATAACTCAACTTTTCTTCTCACAGAGAAGGGAGTTGAGGAAGTAAAAAAATTACTAATAGATTTACTGGGAATGAATCCATGAAAGAATACTCATCGTTTTCAAGAAGCCTCATAACTGCTGCAGCCTTTGTTGTAGTTATTTCCGGTATTAAAATGGCAGAAACATTGATAGTTCCTTTTTTGCTCTCAGTGTTTATAGCACTCATTTTTTCTCCTTTTTTGGCCTGGCTTAAAGCAAATAAGGTGCCAAACACAGTATCTATTTGTTTAATTATAAGTTGCATGATCTCGATGGGCTGGATTATTGGTTTGCTAATAGGTTCCTCTCTGGAAGATTTTCAAAAAAATATGCCAATATATGAAGAAAGAATCCAAGGGATGAGTGAAGTTTTGTCGCATTGGCTGAGTGATCTCGGGTTAGCATTTAATGTAAACCAGGTAGAAAAAATCATTAATCCTAGTGACATAATGCAAATTATGGGTAATGCATTGACTTCTTTTGGGAATGCTCTGACCAATGTCTTTATGATTTTATTGACCGTTATTTTTATTTTAGCTGAAGAGGTTGGATTTGGGGAAAAATTGCAGTCTGCAAGAAAGTGTAATGGTTCTGTTAATGAGGGATTAGCCCGTTTCCTTGATAGTATCCATAGTTACTTAAGAATTAAATCTCTTTTAAGTTTACTTACTGGGGGCTTAGTTGCAGTAACACTTTGGCTGCTGGGGGTTGATTATCCGGTTATGTGGGGGTTGGTTGCATTCTTGCTGAATTTCATCCCTACAGTTGGCTCTATTATTGCAGCCATTCCGACGATCTTGTTGGCTATGATTCAGCTGGGACCAGTGACTGCTTCCTTTGTAGCAGTGAGTTACCTTGCGATTAATATTTTTGTGGGTAACCTGCTGGAGCCAAAATTGATGGGCAGAGGTCTAAATTTGTCACCTTTAGTTGTATTTTTGTCACTGGTTTTCTGGGGATGGATCTTGGGCCCTGTTGGAATGCTTCTGTCGATACCTTTGACGATTATGTCAAAAATTGCCCTAGAGAATGATAAAAATACCCGCTGGATAGGAGTGATGCTGGGAGCCAATAACAGCCAATCGAAAACTTTACAGAATTTTTCTTCAGATCATCGCGTTGATTAAGATTTAATGGCTGCGAGGACTGCCAGCATTTTCAAAAAAGCAGGAGATTTTTTTATGAGGAGCAACTTACACTTAATTGGCCGCTCCATTTTGGGGGATTCTTTGCGTATTCTTCGCAGTCAGGGTGCTCGTCATAGGGTGATTGTAGTAGCTTAAGCATCCGACTTATTTCTGTGTAATCTTTCTCGTCTTCAGCTTTCCGAATTGCTATCTCTGCCATGTAATTCCGAAAAATATATTTAGGGTTAACACTAGCCATTTTAACAGTTCTGTCACTAGGACTTATTGTTTCAGAAGAAAGTCTTTGTTGGTATTTCTGCATCCATTGGTCTAATTGGTCTCGATGTATAAATAAATTTTCTAAAATTTTGCGCCCATCTTTAGTTTTGTTATAAAAGCAAAGTTGTCGAAAGAAAATAGTGTAGTCAATCTGGTTATCTTCTAGTATTTTTAGTAGCTCATCTATTAAGTTCTGATCATTTGTATTGGAAGTTTGCAGTCCCAATTTGAGCCTGTGCAGCTCGAGCAATGTTTGTATAAATAGTGGTTTATATTCTTTTAATACAGCTATCAGTTGCTCTGTTGGCACCAAGCTTGTCAATGCATTAGCTAATGCATTGCAATTCCATAAACCTACAGCAGGTTGTTTTTTAAAGGAATAGCGACCACTAGTATCAGAGTGGTTGCAAATAAAATCTGGATTATAGTTATCCATAAATCCGAATGGACCATAGTCCATAGTCTCTCCAATAATGGACATATTGTCAGTGTTCATAACTCCATGAGCAAAACCTACAGATTGCCATTGAGCAATCAGTTTGGCTGTTCTATGGACTGAGCACCTGAACATTTCAAGGTACTGATTAGCGCTTCCTTTTAATTCTGGAAAATGCGATTCAATAACGTGTTCAGCTAGTTTTTTAACACATGCCATTTTTTGTGTGTGATGAAAGTATTCAAAAGAGCCAAACCTTATATGGCTTCGGGCTAGTCGAATCAACATAGCGGCCTTCTCAGGCCGCTCTCTCTGAACAGTCTCTTCCCCTGAGAAAATACTGAGCGCTCGAGTTGTGCTGACTCCAAGTGCATGCATGGCTTCACTGCAAAGATATTCCCTTATTGTTGATCGCAGAACCGCTCTTCCATCACCAA
>JBLHWD010000014.1:0-10786 GCA_047628995.1 Saprospiraceae bacterium
CGAGCAAACTAATGTCGCTATCTCTCATTCTGAAAAAGATAAATAATGGACCCCGTCAGCCAGGGCATAGTAGGCTCATGTTTTTCTCAGTCTGTATCTAAAAATAAGAATCTACTAGGTCTTGTATGTCTTATAGGTTTTTTATCGGGTATGGCTCCCGATTTAGATATTTTTATACGCTCTGAAAGTGACCCTCTACTTTTTTTAGAGTTTCACAGGCAGTTCACTCATTCTCTAATTTTTATTCCTTTGGGTGGCTTAACTTGTGCAATACTCTTTTCTCTTTTCTCTAGAGTTCGTAAGGCTATTTCTTTCAAGCAGACATGGGTTTTTTCGACAATTGGCTATGGTACGCACGGCCTTCTTGATTCATGCACAAGCTATGGCACATTGCTTTTCTGGCCCTTTAGCCATGAGCGTGTTAGCTGGAACAACATTTCCATAATAGACCCTCTCTTTACTATCCCAATAGTTGCGCTTGTCTTCTTGAGCGTTTTCTTAAAAAATATATCTCTATCGAGGTGGGCTGTCTTATGGGCACTTTTTTATCTTTTAACCGGCATGGTTTTAAACGATATAGTATTGAATGCAGGAAAAGAACTGGCCTATAGTAGGGGTCATGAAATCACACGCATTACAGCAAAACCAACTTTTGCTAATTTATTTTTATGGAAAGTTATTTATGAAACGGAAGCGACATTTTATACAGATGGGGTAAGAATTTTACCAACAAGAAAAATTTTTCAAGGGGAAAGCATCGAAAAACTTGATCTCACAAGAGATTTTTTGTGGCTCAAAAGTGACTCCCAGCAATCAAGAGATATAGTTAGATTCAGGTGGTTTAGCCAAGATTATTTAGCTATTTCACCAGAAAAATCAAATCTTATTATTGATGTCAGATATTCCATCCTACCGAATACAGTGTCAGGATTATGGGGAATAGAACTGCATCAACATGCTGGCAACCAAGAGCACGTTAAGTTTATTCAAAACCGAAATGCAGCTAAAGGCAGCTTTAAAAAATTATTTTCGCTCATTATTAATGACTGATAACTGGTCAACGAAAGATGCTCACGGTATAAATAAATTTCTTGATGAAATTGAAGGGTAGATTATGGAATCAAATATGCAAAACAAAGATTTGAATTCATTCGATATTCACTGGATGAAAAAAGCCTTGTCTCTCGCAAAACAGTCGTATAATGATGGGGAGGTTCCTGTCGGAGCGCTTGTAATTATGGATAACAGCATTATTGGTGAAGGCCGCAACCTAAGCATAACCTCATGTGACCCAACAGCACATGCTGAAATGACAGCTTTAAGAAGCGCAGCACTTTACATAAAGAACTACCGTTTGCCGAACGCAACGCTGTACTCAACAATCGAGCCTTGCACAATGTGCATTGGAGCAATAATACATGCCCGTATATCCCGGCTAGTCTACGGCGCACTTGAGCCAAGAGCAGGAGCTGTTTTAAGTTGTATAAATTTACCTAATCTACCCCATTACAATCATAATTTTCAAGTTGAAGGTGGGGTTATGGCTGAAGAATCTAGAAAGCTGATAAAGGATTTTTTTAAAGCAAAAAGGTCATTGGGGTAGCTGCTTAAATGCAATATACTGAATAAATAAAATATGATTAAATATTTTTAATACTTAACCTGTAACTAACCAATAATAGTAGATCAACCCATCACTAACAGAGATTATTTCCAGTACAATAGGGAAAATCTTTACTATATCTTGAGGCTTAATAAAAAATGCTTGTTTTTCAAGGCCTTCCTGTTTTTTCTAAATTTCGTAATCAAAAATTACTTGCCTCTGCCCAACGTATAGAGTCATCTATAGTTGCTCTTCATGCTGAATATGTTCACTTTGTTGA
The DNA here is from genome assembly GCA_047628995.1 of Saprospiraceae bacterium. Taxonomy (GTDB): domain Bacteria; phylum Pseudomonadota; class Gammaproteobacteria; order Pseudomonadales; family Porticoccaceae; genus Porticoccus. The sequence continues at coordinate 1,884 of JBLHWD010000014.1, forward strand.
CACGAGAGAAAAGTTGACCGCTCAGGAAGCTATAACGCTTGAATCTTTACTTACATATGGTCCCAAGGCAGAGCATTCTCAAAGAATAGGCATGCTAATGCTGGTTGCACCTCGAATAGGTACTATTTCTCCCTGGTCGACTAAAGCAACTAACATCGCCCACAATGCAGGATTACCATCAGTTCGTCGCATTGAGAGAGCAATTGCATATCGCCTGCAAGGCATAACAAACAATGGCTCAATAGAGGCTATACAGCACTTATTTTGTGATCGAATGACTGAAGCTGTTCTCTTGGATATGGATTCTGCAAAATCGCTTTTTACAGCCCAGAATCCAGCTCAAATGAAATCAATACCGTTGCTTGTCGATGGTAGGGCTGCTATGCAGAAAGCCAATTTAGATTTAGGTTTAGCTTTAGCTGAAGACGAGATAGATTACTTGGTAGCGAGCTTTGTCGAGCTTCAAAGAAACCCTACTGACGCAGAGCTGATGATGTTTGCCCAGGCAAACTCTGAGCACTGTCGTCACAAGATTTTTAACGCATCTTGGACCATTGATGGCCAGGATCAAAATACCTCCCTTTTTGGAATGATTAAAAATACCTATAAGGAAGGGGGTGAAAATGTTTTGTCTGCTTACGATGACAATGCTGCAGTTATAGCTGGAAATACTGCCGGGAGATTCTTTCCAAATCCTGTCACTAAGATTTATAGCTCACACGCTGAGCCAATGAATATATTAATCAAGGTTGAAACCCATAATCATCCAACTGCAATATCTCCATTTGCTGGAGCTGGCACAGGCTCTGGAGGCGAGATTCGTGATGAAGGGGCTGTTGGCAGGGGGTCCAAGCCTAAGGTCGGACTAACTGGATTTACTGTTTCTAATCTTAATATACCGAAATTTCCGCAGCCCTGGGAAACCCCCTATGGCAAGCCTGATCGAATTGCATCTGCTTTAGATATCATGATTGAAGGACCCGTGGGAGCCGCCGCATTTAACAACGAGTTTGGCCGGCCCAATCTTTGCGGCTATTTTCGAACTTTTGAAATGGATTACTGTGGCGAACGCCGTGGATATCATAAACCGATAATGATTGCTGGTGGCTACGGCAACATTAGAACTGAACACATTGAGCAGTTCGAGTTTAAGCCTGGTTGCAAGCTCATTGTAATTGGCGGCTCTGCAATGCTTATTGGCTTGGGCGGCGGGGCAGCTTCATCCATGCCCTCAGGCGTTAGCGCAGAAGAATTGGATTTTGCATCGGTCCAACGGCAAAATCCAGAAATGGAGCGTCGATGCCAAGAGGTCATCGATCAATGCTGGCAGCTTGGCAGCTTAAATCCAATCGCTTTTATTCATGACGTTGGTGCAGGCGGCTTATCAAATGCTTTTCCAGAGTTAGTAAAAGATGGTGGGTGTGGAGGAGAATTTGAATTACGAAAGATACCCAATGATGAAGCAGGCATGTCTCCTCTTGGCATCTGGTGTAATGAAGCTCAAGAGCGTTATGTTATGGCTGTATCTCCTGACAGTATGGCTCTATTCGAAAATATCTGTCAGCGAGAAAGGTGCCCATACGCTATTGTTGGGGAATCAATAAAAGATAAAAAAATCATCCTTTCTGATACTCATTTTGGTGTAAATCCGATCGACTTGCCAATGTCGGTGCTTTTCGGTAAGCCGCCAAAAATACACAAAGATGCAAAGTCTGCGCCATTGCTCAGTAAACCATACGACTTCTCTGAGATCTCACTAGATGAGGCTATTTTACGCGTAATAAAGCATCCGACCGTTGCTAGCAAAAGCTTTCTGGTAACGATAGGTGATCGTAGCATCACCGGAACGGTGGTAAGAGACCAAATGGTTGGACCATGGCAAATTCCAGTTTCAGATTGCGCTGTAACTACCTCGAGCTATGACTCATTTACTGGTGAAGGTATGGCTATGGGCGAGCGGTCTCCACTTGCGCTACTAGATGCCCCAGCATCAGGAAGAATGGCAATTGGGGAGGCACTTACGAACATTGCTGGTTGCAATATCAATACGCTGTCTGATATCAAGCTGTCGGCTAACTGGATGTCTGCTTCAGGGCATCCAGGTGAGGATGAAAAGCTTTATCGTACCGTTGAGACGGTAGGTATGGATTTTTGCCCTAAATTAGGAATCACCATCCCGGTCGGTAAAGACTCGATGTCTATGCGTACATCCTGGAAAGAATCAGAAGAGGACAAGTCAGTAACCTCGCCACTTTCACTTATAATTACTGCATTTTGCCCAATCAAAGATGTAAGGAAAACGCTTACACCTCAACTCAGGACCGACATTGATAATACCGCGCTACTCTATATTGACTTGGGTGGAAGATGTAATCGTATGGGTGGATCTATACTTGCTCAAGTATACGGCTCTCTAGCCTCTATATGCCCAGATGCTGATAGCAAGACACTTAGATCTTTCTTTGAAGTTATTCAGGAGTTAAATAGCACCGACATTATCATTGCATACCATGATCGCTCAGATGGAGGCTTACTGACAACTTTGATTGAAATGTCTTTTGCTGGGCGGGTTGGTCTAGACATTAATCTAAAAGAGCAATCGGAGAGGGTCCTAGAGTTTCTTTTTAATGAAGAACTCGGCGCTGTTATTCAGGTGTCGAGTGATAATGTTGATCTTGTTAAGAAAAGTTTTTCTGATGTGGGGGTTTTTGCAGACACAATTGCCCAGCCAAACAACTCAAAGAAAATTGTCATTCGTGATAATAGCGGCGAGCTTTACAGCGAATGCCTCATTAAACTACAAAGACACTGGAGCGAGACAAGCTTTCAAATTCAATCAAGAAGAGACAACGCGAAGTGCGCGCAACAAGAATTTGACGGCTTGCTTCTCGATGACCCAGGTATTAGCGCTAACTTAACGTTTGACCTAAACGAAAATATTTCTAGCCCTTATATTAACGCCAAACTAAAGCCAACGATTGCAGTCTTTCGTGAGCAAGGTGTAAATGGTCAAATTGAAATGGCTGCAGCTTTCAATCGAGCAGATTTTGATTCTGTAGATGTTCATATGAGCGACCTCCTTGCTGGTAGAGTTAACCTTGCCGATTTTCAAGGGTTAGTTGCTTGCGGGGGCTTCTCTTATGGAGACGTTTTGGGAGCAGGTGAGGGCTGGGCAAAAACTATCTTATTCAATGAAAAACTAAAGGACCAATTCCAGAAATTTTTTAACCGAAATGACAGCTTCACTCTAGGTGTTTGTAATGGCTGCCAAATGCTCGCAAATCTGAAAGTGCTAATTCCAGGTGCTGAAAGTTGGCCAAAATTTATCAGAAACACCTCTGAACAGTTTGAGGCAAGATTCTCGCTAGTCAAGGTAGAGCCTAGCCCATCAATATTACTATCAGGTATGGTTGGATCTGTTATCCCAGTAGCCGTGGCACATGGCGAGGGGAGGGTCGAATTCAAAAGTTATGACGTAGCCAAAAAATACAGCTCATCAGGAGGTGTGACGCTTCGATTCACGGATAACCTTAATCAAACAACAGAAAGGTACCCTTTAAATCCAAATGGATCAATTATGGGAATCACAGGAGTAACTAGTACTGACGGGAGGGCCAACATAATGATGCCTCACCCAGAAAGAGTTTTTCGAACAGTCACAAACTCTTGGCATCCAAATGAATGGAAGGAAGACGGGCCATGGTTAAGAATGTTTCGCAACGCCAGGGTTTTTGTGGGCTAAAGAATTGATTTAGGCCCAAATTACTATAAACCAGAATAATAAGCAGCTAAGTTATCAGCATCTTCATCGGAAAGAGTTTTTACCATATTATTCATCATTGCATTTACCCGCTTTCCATCTCTAAAGTTTTTTATTTGCGTGGATAAGTACCCAGCATTTTGTCCTGCCAGGTTTGGCCACATAGGATTTGCGCTTATACCATTAGCTCCATGGCATCCTGCGCACACCATAGCTTTTTCTTTACCAGCGGCGGCATCCGCTGCAAAAACCTGACCAGCTGTAACTACTGCAGTCAATATGATCGCCAAACCTATAATTTTTTTCATCTTAAAACTCCAATTTATAAAATATATATACTAAAGGTTTTTTACCAACATCCTTGCAGGCAATAACAAATACAGCTTAATTTTAGACTATGTTTTCTGGCATTTTTTTCCGCTACCGTAAAAACAGCTACTCATGAACAATGAGGCTGTAAGCAATGCTATAGCAGTTCCTTGATGCGCCGCTGCATATAGTAGAGGCACATGCATCACTATAGTAGCAATACCCAGGCTGACCTGAGCAATTAATAGCGCAATCAAGCAAACCAACCCCGCACGTAATCTTGCTGATTTAAGCCTATAAAATCCGACAAAAGAAAAGCTAGAGATAACAACCAACAGTATATAGGCAAACATGCGATGATTGAATTGTATGGTGGTTACATCCTCAAAGGCAGACAGCCAAACAGGGGACATATTATACAATCCAGGCGGGATAAAAGTTTCGCCCATCAACGGAAAGGTAGAGTAGGCAAGACCCGCACGTGTCCCCGCTACCAAGCCACCGGAGAGAATCATTAAAAACAACAATGCTGTTATTGTATATGCAGTTGTTTTTATAGCCTGACTGATATTTATAGATGATTTGACGAAGGGCTCTCTCATTTCCTCCATCAACCCGAATGCTACCCATAAGATATATGAATAAATAATAACCGCATTACCAAGGTGCGCTGTCAACCTGTACTGGCTTACATCTGGATTGTTGATTAAACCACTTTTAACCATGTACCAGCCCAACAACCCTTGAAGCCCCCCTAAAATAAATATAGCGGCAAGCTTGGGTGTTAGGTTTTTCTTAATCCGATTTGTGAAATAAAAAAACAAGAATGGGATTAAAAAAATAACACCTATGATCCGACCTAAGATGCGATGAAGGTATTCATACATAAAAATTGATTTATATTCGCTTATGTGCATCCCTTTGTTAACTTTCTGATACTCGGGGAATAGCTTGTATTTGTCGAAGCTATCCTGCCAGTCCTGTGCATTTAGCGGAGGAATTATCCCTACAAGCGGCTTCCACTCGACCATCGATAGACCAGAGTCAGTTAGACGTGTAATTCCTCCCAAAATAATCATACAAAAAATCATTCCGGCACAAAAAAGCAACCAAATAGAGATTTGTCGGTTATTAGATTGATTTTTCTGTAGTGTAGTCATAGCTTTTTTGAAAAGAAAATTTAATAACGCTATTTTAGCTTAATCATAGATCTGAGCAATAATAAATAACTTATCTTGAAGATTTTTTGTGTGTATACCAAGGTGAATTCAATTTCTTTTAGAAGGCACCTCTCGGCCTCTTAGTGTTAGTGGAAGTTGAGCCAGCATAAAAAGCATAGATAAAGGGGCCACAATAAATGTTTTATATCCAACCCAGCTGCTTTCTGAGGTATTTCTCCATATAACTTCATTTGCAATTGCTAAGATTAAGAAAAAATAACCCCAACGGCAAGTAAGCTTAACCCAGGTGTCATGATTAAGATCAAACTGTTTATCAAAAAACAACTTCATAGTAGGCCTACCTAAATAGAAGCCTCCCAGCAAGACAGCAGAAAAAAATCCATTAGTGATAGTGGGCTGGATCTTTATAAACATAGCGCTTTCAAAAAAAATTGCTGCAAATGTAAACGCTCCTGAAAATAGGATTGAGTAAAGCGGAAAGGGTGCCAATCTTTTATCTTTACACCAAGATATTCCTAGCACAAACACTCCCAAGATAACTGACGTAACAGCTGCTACATAAATACCATAGAAATGAAAAGAGACAAAAAAACCAGCAAGAGGCAAAACCTCTAAAAAGAAAGAAAAAATCCTCATAGCATTACACCTGATGAATATGTATTACATAAAAAATTTTACCACACTAGCTTCAAATTATAGAGGAACATTAAATAAATTTACTTGTCCTAAGATTCAAACATGCTTAAATACCTCATCTAGATGTCTAAGATTTTATTACTGAATATGATAACGACAAAGAAAAAAAATATCCTTGAAATGCATGACTGCCTGCCTTCGTCCTGGCACAAAATTTTAGGTAATGAGCTCAAAAAGCCATACATGAAGAAACTATGGTCATTCTTGAAAAATGAACAAATAAAAGGAAAGATCATCTACCCTGAAATATCAAGCTGGTTCGAGGCTTTCAATAAAACCTCATTTCAAGATGTCAAAGTAATCATTTTAGGGCAGGATCCATATCACGGTGAAGGGCAAGCGCATGGCTTATGTTTTTCTGTTAAGTTTGGAGCAAACATACCTCCATCCTTACGTAATATATACAAAGAGCTACAAGACGATATAGGGATACCAGAGCCCACTCATGGCAACTTGGAGTCATGGTCTAATCAAGGTGTCTTGCTTCTTAATACCGCCCTTACTGTTGAGCAATCTATTCCCGGGAGCCACCAAATGATCGGCTGGGAAATTTTCACAAACAGCGTAATAAAAGAGCTTAGCAGCCAGCGAAAAAATTTAGTTTTCATGTTGTGGGGGAAAAATGCACAAAATAAAAGCACTCTCATAAATGCTAATCTGCATTGTATTCTTAAAGCCCCTCACCCCTCACCTTTGTCCTCATATAAAGGATTCATGGGATGCAAGCATTTTTCTTTAGCAAATAAATATATTTTTGAGCACGGTCAACGAACAATAGATTGGCTTATATCATCATGAAAGTTTACAGGCCTATTTTAGGCTTCACTTTGATTGGGGGTTGCCCACCTTTGACTCTAATCCAGTTTATACCCTGCTGCACAGACTTGAAACCTATCAACCGAGCCTCTAGTGTACTTTTCCCAGGGTAATCCATCAGCAGCATACCCGCAAGAATCGTCAAGAGCCCTTGGCCTGGAAGGAAAAGCATTAATAACCCAGCAGATATAAGGACAAACCCGAGTAGATTTTTCCCAATAGACACTACTAACCCAAGAATTGGGCGGAGCGGAGTTAATGGTTTATATTTATTTTTTTTACTTAAAAAATAATCCTCAGGAATCATTCGAATGATCCAAGGCAGTGCAATTAAGCTAATAACAAAGGTAAGTATGGATAGAGTGCTCAGCCAAACTAGTAAAGATTGATTTTCAGAAAACCAGTTAAGCATAGCCAACCTCTCTTTAGTGTAAGCAAGAAAAATTAACCTAATATTCTACATTAAAATATGTATATATAATTATGATTAATTTAGTTATTTTATATATGGAAGAGGTAAATGTATGACTTTTTCCATATCACTATTGCCTATCACTAACCACTCAGATTTAACAGCCTTATCATTCAGTACAAGTAATAGCTCTTGAGAGACTGCATCAATTTGTACTGCAGCAACAACGGTTCCGACGACCTGCTTCGCATCAGGCAAGTAAACCTCCGTAGCTATTGAAGGAATTTCTTGATTCAGCCTAGAGACGCGGTGCATTTTACGCTTCAGTGTGCCGAGATACTTCATTCTAGCAATAATTTCTTGACCGGTGTAACAGCCCTTGGTGAAACTTATGGCATCTAGATGATCCATATTAAGCATTTGCGGTATAAAAGCTCCTGATGTTTCTTTTTGCAAGAGCACAAATCCTGACTGAATATCGAAAAGATTCCAGGCCACTGTTCCTACAGGCAAGTAATCATCGATTAATTCAAACCACTGAGCTTCTGCTTTTTTAACGGGTACAGCAATTAAAGCCCTAGTGTCGTCATAATAGTATATCGAAGAAGAAAAAGGTGCCTTAAACTCATCCTTGATATTATTGAGACAGACCCCCAATATGCCATATTCTTCACTTACATCAAGAAGACTTACCTTAAAAAAAGCGGCGTATTTAGAAAGCTCATCTTTCGTAGAGGCAACAAGTGAGTGATGCATAATCAAGAGGAAATTGTTGTCTTTAACCTCATGAAGCTGAAAATTCACAAGAGTTCGTCCTTTAGGATTGCATCGGGCACCTAAAATACTACTTCTTATTGATAAGTTATCGATATCACAAGTTATTTGACCCTGTAGAAATTTTTTAGCATCTTCACCTTTAACCAGGAGAGCGCCCAGGTGAGTCAATGGCGAAAAGCATTGACGTTTGCTGGAGTCTGAATAAGCAGAAAGATTTTCTCCGAATGATACCTCCTTGTCATTCAAAAAAGATGCGCCCTGCAACTGTAAAAAAGTATGCCAATTGTTCATATTAATGCCAAAAAAATAGTTGTGCATATCTTAGTGGGTAAACTTGGTCAGTTCCACTATAATCCCTTTTAGATTATTACAAGAGAAAAGGGTATCTTGAGATGGACATAAACAGACTTTCCTGGGCAAGCCGCCGAGGCATGCTTGAATTAGATTTAATGCTGCTGCCGTTTCTAGAAAAAATTTACCCTACACTTGATGAAGAAGACCAAAGGAGGTACTGGAGGCTTCTTGAATGCGAAGACCAGGATTTATGGGGGTGGCTACTTAAACGTAAGGAGCCAGATGACCCTGAGTTGCAAAAAATTATTCAAATCATCAGAGACACAAGACACTTAACGCGCCCAGATAAAGTGTAATTGATACAAGCATACTCTACTCTTTATTGATTACAACATTCTGTGCGGCGAAATTAATAGGGACCATTATGGTATCTTTAGCAATATCAGATAAGGCAGGGTGATCAAGCGTATAATGCAGTCCTCGGCTTTCCTTGCGTTGCTTGGCGCATCTAATAATAAGTTCTGACACAAGAACAAGATTACGCAATTCTATTAAATTTTTACGAATCTTATAATTACTGTAATATTCTTGGATCTCTTTTTGTAGCAACTTTACACGATGCTCTGCTCGCTCGAGCCTTTTCTGTGATCTAACAATT
>JBLHWD010000015.1:0-10732 GCA_047628995.1 Saprospiraceae bacterium
TAATTGGTAAACCCATCAAAGAATTTTTTTACACCCTTAAACCAAGAGTCTGTCTTTGGTGAATGCTTTCCCCTAACGAGGCTCTGTTGGAGCTCACGTAGCAATTTTTTCTGCTGATTATCAAGTTTAACTGGGGTCTCAAGCGTTACCGTGCAAAATAAATCACCCACACCGGCACTTCGAACCGTTATAACGCCCTTGCCTTTAAGTCTAAAAGTAGTGCCCGTTTGTGTTTCCTGGGGTATCTTTAGTTTCACGGGCCCGCTTAATGTAGGAACTTCTATTTCATCCCCAAGAATAGCATTAATTACACCTACTGGCAGTTCGCAATATAAGTTGCGTCCGTCTCGCTCAAATAGTGCATGCTTCCTTACATTCATTTGCACATACAGGTCTCCAGATGGTCCACCATCTGGGCCAGCCTCACCTTCGCCGCTAAGACGGATTCGGTCTCCAGTATCTACTCCTGGCGGCACTTTTACAGAAAGAGTTTTCGTCTCTTGCGTTCGCCCGTCTCCGCGGCAGCCTGGACACGGATCGCTTACGATTTTTCCACGACCATGACATTTTGGGCAAGCTTGCTGTACAGAAATAAAGCCTTGGGACATTCTTACCTGACCGTGGCCAGCACAAGTACTACATGTAGTCGGCGAAGCGCCTTTCTTGCCGCCAGTTCCGTTGCATAACTTACAAGGACAAAGCCTGGGTATCTTAATCTGTACTGTTTTACCCTCTATGGCATCTTCCAAGACCATATCTAGATTATATTGGAGATCAGACCCGCGCGCAGGGCCTCCTCGTCGCTGACCCCGAGACCCACCAAATATATCTCCAAAAACATCTCCAAAAATATCGGTAAAATTCCCATTAGCATCATGACCTCCGCCAGAGCCGACTCCAGCATGACCATACTGATCATATGATGCTTTCTTCTCTTGATCTGAAAGCACCTCATAAGCCTCGGTAGCCTCCTTAAATAAATGATCTGCATCTTTATTATCTGGGTTGCGGTCAGGATGATTCTTCATAGCTATTCGACGATAAGCTTTTTTTATATCTTGCTCAGGTGCGCCCCTAGATACGCCAAGGGTCTCATAATAATCACGTTTAGACATTCGCTTCTGCTTCTGTATATGAATTTTTTCTGCCAAAGACAGAGTTTGATCGAACTAAGGCAACTTGCCAAATCTCAAATGTAGAAAGGCGCGGGACTACCCCGCGCCTACAATCAACAATACATTCTCAGTCGAAAGTTTACTTTTTATCATCTTCTTTTGGAGAGTCAGGGTCCACTTCCTCTTTTGGAGAGTCAGGGTCCACTTCCTCAAACTCAGCATCTACTGCATCATTATCCCCAGTTGACTCTTCTGATTCACCTCCAGCATTTTCTGCTTCTGCAGCAGCAGCCTGCTCAGCATAAAGCTTCTGAGCAAGAGCACTTGATGCCTCTGAAAGTTTTGCCGCAGCTGCATCTATTGCCTCTTTATCGTCACTCTTAACAACTTCTTCGACTTCCTTTATGGCAGCTTCTATAGCTTCTTTTTCTTCATCTGTTGCTTTATCGCCCGCCTCTTGAATAGTCTTTGTTGCTGCATGAGCAAGGCCATCTGCAGCATTTCTAGCTTGCACTAACTCTTCAAATTTCTGATCTTCAGCAGCATTAGCTTCTGCATCATTGACCATTTTTTCTATTTCTTCATCAGATAATCCGGATGAAGCCTTAATAACAATTGATTGCTCCTTCCCCGTAGCCTTATCCTTTGCATTTACATTCAAAATACCATTTGCATCAATATCAAAGGTTACCTCAATTTGCGGCATTCCTCTCTGAGCTGGGGGTATATTGGCAAGATCAAAGCGACCCAAAGACTTGTTGCCAGTTGCCTGCTTTCTTTCGCCTTGAACGACATGCACAGTAACAGCTGTTTGGTTGTCTTCGGCGGTGGAAAAAATTTGTGACTTGCGCGAAGGGATGGTTGTATTTTTCTCAATCAATGGTGTCGCCACGCCACCCATGGTTTCTATACCTAAAGTCAAAGGGGTGACATCCAGCAATAAAACATCTTTTACATCACCAGAAAGCACTGCACCCTGAATAGCAGCACCCATAGCAACTGCTTCATCCTGATTTACATCTTTGCGGGGCTCCTTTCCAAAAAAAGCACTCACTTTTTCCTGAACCATTGGCATGCGTGTCTGCCCACCAACAAGAATAACATCATCAATGTCAGAAACAGACTTTCCCGCATCCTTAAGCGCTAGCTTTAGGGGAGCCATAGTCCGCTCCACTAACTCATCAACCAGAGATTCTAGTTTAGATCGGGTCAGCTTTACTACCAAATGTTTTGGTCCAGTAGCATCAGCAGTTATGTAAGGCAAATTAACTTCTGTTTGCTGGCTAGAAGAAAGCTCTATTTTGGCTTTTTCAGCAGCTTCCTTTAGACGCTGAATAGCCATGGGGTCTTTGAGTAAATCAAAATCATTTTCTTTCTTGAATTGATTAGCCAAATATTCAATCAGGCGCATATCAAAGTCTTCGCCACCCAAGAAAGTATCTCCGTTGGTTGAAAGAACCTCGAATTGATGCTCGCCATCAACATCAGCAATTTCAATAATAGAAATATCAAACGTACCGCCGCCTAAATCATATACAGCAATCACATGATCACCTGGAGTCTTATCCATCCCATAAGCTAACGCTGCGGCTGTAGGTTCATTAATTATTCTCTTAACATCCAGGCCAGCAATTTTTCCTGCGTCTTTTGTTGCCTGTCGCTGAGCGTCGTTAAAATAAGCCGGAACAGTTACAACTGCCTCTGTGATTGACTCTCCCAAATAATCTTCTGCTGTTTTCTTCATCTTCTTAAGGACTTCAGCAGAAATTTGAGGGGCAGCTCGCTTTTCGCCGTTTACTTCGACCCAAGCATCACCATTATCGGCCTTTACAATCTTGTAAGGCACCATCTTTATGTCCTTCTGGACCACTTTGTCTTCAAAGCGCCTACCAATAAGTCTTTTTACTGCAAACAACGTATTAGCCGGATTGGTCACCGCTTGGCGTTTTGCTGACTGTCCAACTAAAATTTCACCGCCATCAACAAACGCAACAATAGATGGAGTAGTGCGAACGCCTTCAGCATTTTCTATAACTTTTGGCTTATTGCCCTCAAGCACAGCAACACAAGAGTTGGTTGTACCCAGGTCAATTCCTATAATCTTACCCATGTTTTTTCTCCGGGATTAACATAATTTCAAATTCAAATTTAAAAAAATCGTATCTAGTTAGTAATATTGGCTCATTGTTAAAAATTTCAACCCTTGTCGTGTGGTTTCTTTTTAAACAACTGTTAATTTCATGCTTTAGCCACGACAACCATGGCTGGGCGAACTAAACGCCCATTTAAGGTATACCCTTTTTGAAATACATCTATAACGGTATTAGGGGCAGCCTCAGGTTGCTCTAGTATGCTCATAGCTTGATGTAGATCTGGATCAAAAATTTCTCCTTTAGGGTCAATCGACAACACCTTATGATGCATCAAGACATCCTGAAAACCTTTCAGTGTAAGTCCGACACCTTCAGCTAGTAGCTTAAAATCTTCTTTATCCTGATCGATGCTCTGCAGTGCTCTCTCGAGATTATCGACAACAGGGAGTAATTCCGCCACGAATTTGTCTAATGCATACTTATGTGCACTCTGGATATCTCGTTCTGAGCGACGAAGAATATTCTGCATCTCAGCCTGATTTCTCAAAGACTCATCTTTTGCTTCAACCAATGCCTCTTGAAGCTTGACCACTTGTAAAGAAAAATCTAGCTCTCCTTTAGCGGCAACCTCTACCGTTTCTGTTTCTATTTCTGTTTCTGTTTCTGTTTCTGTTTCTGCTTCTGTTACTTTTTCTGTCTCCTCGGAAGAATCAACTTTAGACATATCAATCGCTTCATCAACTACCTCACTAGGATCTTTATTTTTTTTACTCGCCACAAACAACCTCCTTAGCACCAACTTCATATTTTAATTTAAGGTCAGCTTAAATAACACGAGAGCTTAAAAACCTTATCTATCCATACACACTTATATTGGGTCATCGCAAAAAGTTTCAAGGGCAGACGCGTCAGAAAAATCTGTATAAGATTAGCAATATGAATTTAATGCTGGATTGATGCGAGAACAATTTTGCTTTTAACATTGTTGGTAAAAAATTTCACTCTAGTGGAGAGCCTCGAAATCGACTTTAGCCAAGGCATGACAGCACTTACGGGTGAAACTGGTGCCGGCAAGTCTTTGATCGTTGATGCGTTAGCAATGGCTTTAGGTGATAGGGCGGACATTGAGCAAGTTAGAAATACAGCGGAAAGAGCTGAGGTCTCAGCGATTTTCGACATTAACGAAGTACCACACGCCAAGCAATGGCTCAAAAATTATGACTTTGATAACAATGATGGTGACTGCGTACTCCGAAGAGTGCTAACAAAGGAAGGTAGGTCTCGCGGTCATATCAATGGCCAGCTAGCAACAATGCAGCAGTTGCGAGAGCTTGGCGAGACCCTAATTGACATCCATAATCAACATGAACACCAATCTCTGCTTAGGCGAGAAACCCATCGTCATATTTTAGACAATTTTGCAGGCTGCATTCACCTTACAAAAACAACTGAAAAATTATTTCATGAATGGATCGACGCCAAAAAACAACTTACACGACTTGAAGGCATCTCAAAAGAGCTAATGGCATCTCGTAAGTTGCTTACTTTTCAAGTTGAAGAACTTGCAGACCTCAATATTTCTGAAGGTGAACTCCAGTCACTTGAACAACAGCAAATAATACTCTCAAATGCAGAATCAATCCTAACGGATAGTAATGCGCTTCTTCAGATATGCTCAGATGATGAACATTTTAATCTTGAGATGGCACTCAATAATTCTCTACAGATATTACAAAAAATGCACACTAAACCGACTGCCCTCGAAGAAGCTGAAAAATTGCTTCTTAGTGCGCAAATTGAAATTCAAGAAGCTAGCACGGAAATCCAGCAACATCTCAATAGTTTCAGCGCTGAACCAGAAAAACTCAAACAAGTTGAGAATCGACTTACCGAAATATATCAGTTAGCGCGAAAATACCAAACTCCACCGGAGCAGCTATACCAAAAAAGCAAAGAATTAATAGATGAATTAAAAAATTTATCGGCCAGTCACAATCAAGAGGCTCTTCTTAAGCAAGAAACACAAGAGATGCATAAAATCTACCTGAAAACGGCTTCGCAGCTAACAAGTAAAAGGTTAGCGGCATCAGAAAAACTTACGGTAGCCATACAAGAACAATTTGAACTACTATCGATGTCTGGTGCGCACTTTAAGGTTAGCCTCGCCCCACTATCGAATGAAAATTTAGGGGCACATGGGCAAGATTCTATTGAATTTCTTATTAGCACAAATCCGGGCGAACCAAGCAAACCTTTAGCGCGTATCGCCTCAGGTGGCGAGCTATCTCGAATTAGCCTCTCCATTCAAGCGATAGCTGCAAAAAATTCACCAATCCCGACGCTAGTGTTTGATGAAGTCGATGTAGGAATTGGAGGAGCTACAGCTGATACAGTAGGAAAAATGCTTCGCACGCTGGGATCTACGGGTCAGATTCTTTGTATTACCCACCAACCGCAAGTAGCAACTCAAGCACATAATCATATGCTCGTAAGCAAAAATACGACAAATAACGTCACGTATAGCAAAATCACCAACCTGTCTATTGCTGAAAAAATAAACGAAATAGCAAGAATGCTCGGAGGGGCTAATATTACCAATACAACTTTAGACCATGCAAAAGAAATGATCGGGCTGGTCAAGTAAAGCTAGTCTGACTATATGGGCTATTTTTCTCTTACGTAAAGAACCAGGCTATGATCCACTAATTCAAATCCATTTTCATCGGCAATCTTCCTTTGTAGCTCTTCAATCTTAGCATTATGAAATTCAATAACTTTTCCTCTACCAACATCTACCATGTGGTCATGATGACTTCCGCGCTCAAGTTCGTAAACTGCAGGACCATTATCAAAGTTATGTCGCATAACTAGTCGTGCGGACTCAAATTGAGTTAGAACACGATAAACTGTTGCAATCCCAACATCCTCGCCCGCTTCAATGAGCTGGCGATAAATATCATCAGCACTTAAATGAGACTGAGCAGAGCTTTCTAAAATGTTTAATATTTTAAGCCTAGGGGCGGTGACTTTTAAGCCTGCATCACGTAATTCACTATTTTCGTCATTCATTCCCTTATAACCCCTTTAATAGACAGTTTGTATTCTGTATTATCAACTGTTGATGGAATAACGGAAACCCTATAATGCATTTATCTGCAAAAATACTACTCTGCACAATCATGGTTATATCCGCGCCTGGATGCTCTAATTTGTCCATGCCGAAAGTGCCAAATTTCGATCACAGTTTTCTCAGGTTGCCAGAAGTACATAAAGTTGACATACAACAAGGTAACATAATCACTCAAGAGATGATTGATGAACTCAAGCCTGGGATGAGTAAATCTCAAGTAAGATTTGTTATGGGGACGCCTCTCATTGCGGATACTTTTAAGCAGAATCGCTGGGATTATTTTTATAGCCTAAAACCAGGTAAGGGTCTGGAGGTACGAGAAAGAATGGCCGTATTTTTCGAGGATGAAAAACTATCAGGCCTTAAGGGTGACTATATGCCCAGCCCCGAGCCCGAAGAGCAAGTGGCACCAGCTGAACCCGAAGAGCAAGTGGCACCAGCTGAACCCGAAGAGCAAGTGGCACCAGCTGAACCCGAAGAGCAAGTGACACCAGCTGAGCCCGAAGAGCAAGTACAGCTGGAAAAGTGAACGTAGGCAGTGCACTAAAAAACAATTGATTGCCATTGCATTATGCAGGTCTCTATCAGCTTATTTCTTAAGCACCTTTTGTTTTTGATGCACTGGCCGCTTTTTCTGCACGGCGCCTTCTAATTTCTTTTGGGTCGATAATCAGCGCCCTGTATACCTCAACTCTGTCCATACTGTTAAGCACTTGCTCTTTTGGTAGCTTTAAACCTTTAGTGCCAAGAGTTTTGCCAAAAATTCCCATTTTTACATTATCAATATCTATTTCGGGGAACTTTTCAACAATACCTGATTGCTTAACTGCGTCAAATGCTGTTGTTCCAACAGGGACTTGTAGCTCTATTATTTGTTGTCTTTCTGGTAACGCATAAGCAACTTCAACAGAAATTAACTTTTCATTAGACATCAACCATATACCTCTTTTGCTCTAGATGATAAAGCATCAACGAGACTGTTAGCTACAGATGTAAACAATTGCCCTGATGCTAAGCTCACGGAAATACTATTAAACTCAAACTCTAAACCCAAAGATACTTTGCAAGCAGTTTTATCCAAAGCTACAAAAGACCATTCACCACTAAACTTTTGAAATGGGCCTTTATCAAGAGTCATGCTGATGCGCTCAGGTTCATATAAAACGTTGCGCGTTGTAAAGCTGTGTCGCAAAAAACCTTTTTTTAGATCAAGTTTGGCCACCATAAAAGATCTGCCTTGATCAACAATTTCTGCACCCACGCAATTTTTCATATATTTAGGATAAGAGACCACATCATTAACTAGGTCAAACATCTGTTGTGCCGAATACACAACTATTGCGGTCCGATTAATAATCGTCAAACTATATTACCCTCGGATAAATGCCCATAATAAGGACTACTATTACGGCTAGCGGCGAGATATATTTAACAGCCCAGTGCCATGCATTAAATAACCGCTGGTGATCATCAGGCAGTCCCTGACGAATAGTTTTTATTTTCATATGCCAGCCAACAAAAATTGCAACGAGCACTCCAGTCAATGGCAACATGATATTTGCCGTAATAAAATCTATTAATTCAAAAAAGTTAAACCCAGCAATTTTTACTTCAGCCCAGATATTGAAAGAGAAAACACTGCCTAGCCCAACAAACCAAACAATGAGCCCTAGCAGTAAGCTTGCTGTAGTTCGGTTAAAGCCCTTAGATTCAATCAAATAGGCTATAGCGGGCTCAATTAATGAAATTGAGGAACTCCAAGCTGCTAGGGTTACTAAAACGAAAAAAACAGTCCCAAAAAATAGCCCGCCTAGCATGTTCCCAAAGGCCACCGGCAAACTAATAAACATCAATCCAGGTCCTGCGCTGGGCTCAATAGTGGGATTCGCAAAAACAATTGAAAAAATAACTAATCCTGCAATTAATGCAACTAAGGTATCAAGAACACCTACCATTACGACGTTAGAAAAAACTCCAGCATCTTTTGGCATGTATGCCCCATAGGTCATTATTGCTCCCATTCCTATGCTTAATGTAAAGAACGCATGCCCTAGCGCTACCAATACTCCTTTCCATGTTAGGGACTCAAAATTAAATCCAAACAAAAAGTTAAAGGCACTAATAAAATCACCCTGCTGATAGCCAAATATCAACAGGCCTATCAATAATATAAGCAAAAGAGGCATTAAGATTTGAGCAGCCAGTCCTAAACCTTTGTTTACTCCGCACATAACAACGATGACAGTCATAATCATAAATGATGAATGCCAGAAAATTAATTCATTTTTATCTTGAAGCAAGTCTTTAAAGATGGTGTCGGCCTGATTGGCAGTCACATTTGTAAAGACCCCAGAGACCATATATTCAATATAATTAAGGGCCCAAGCAGCAATGACTGCATAGTAAGACAATATCATTAGTCCAGCAGATACTCCCATCCAGCCAATTACATTGAACCTCTTACTAAGGTTGGAATTTTTAATCAAATTTCGAACAGTATTAATAGGACTTTGCCTGCCTATACGACCCAAGGTCACCTCAGCAACCATTATTGGTAAAGCCACAACTATAATGCAAACAATGTAGACAAGAACAAATGCTCCTCCTCCATTTTCTCCAGCTATATAAGGAAACTTCCAAATGTTCCCCAAGCCTACTGCAGAACCAGCGGCGGCGAGGATAAAAGTCCAGCGACTTGCCCATGCCACATGTGGGTTTCCTTGAGTATCAACACCTGCATTCTGGCTAACATTTTTAGATTGAGATTTTTTAAACATTTTATTTCCCTTTTTTGTAATTTCAATTGTAACCAGAAACTGCGCTCTTAAAAACCAATCCAACCATACTATTTTATTCTTCACTCCGAAACACAAGAAAACCATAGAAGCTTTATCAATCAATCTCTATAATCATAGACATGGGAAACAAACCAAAAAAAATGCAGCCAAACCCGTTCATAGCCCAAAACAAAAAAGCCCGTCATGACTATCATCTGGAAGAGAAATTTGAGGCTGGATTAGTCCTGCAGGGATGGGAAGTTAAAAGCTTACGAGCTGGAAGAGGCCAACTAACTGATAGTTTTGTGCTGCTTCAGAATGGTGAGGCCTACCTTATGGGCACTCATATAGCACCACTCAATACAGCCTCAACCCACTACGTCACCGATCCTGGTCGCAATAAAAAACTCTTATTAAATAAAAAAGAGATATCTCGCTTACTTAATGGCGTCAACCAAAAGGGACACACATGTGTTGCTTTATCAATATACTGGAAAGGGCATATTGTAAAATGCGAGATTGCTTTAGCAAAAGGCAAACAAGCTCACGACAAACGCGCCTCTGAAAAAGATCATGACTGGAAGCGCCAGAAGCAACGGATTATGCGACACAGTGGTTAATCTAGCTTTATCTATTCAAGCTGTTATCTAAAAAAACTTACATCAGAGATGTTACCACCTGTGTTAACATGTGTTGGTATCTGTTTTACGGGGGCGTTCTGGATTCGACGCCGGTTACAAAACCCAGGGTGCATGCCGAGATGGTGACCAATCTCGTTAATCCAAAGTCGCAAACTATTAGTTGCCAACGACGACAACTACGCACTCGCCGCCTAAGAAACGGTAGAATGCCATCTGACTGGAGCCGTGCTTGTGCGTCCAGAGTCTTTCGGGGCTATCAGGTGTCATACTCACAAGATCGCGATGAAGCTTGTCTGGGGCGGACTCACTAAAAACTCACCAGAATCGTAGTTTACGTACCCTGCCAGTCGGGTTGTAAGCTATTAAAATAATGACTGAACTAAGCATGTAGAGCCTTCGGCAGAGGACTGACGGACGCGGGTTCAATTCCCGCCGCCTCCACCAACTTATTAAGACCAGCAATATCAAAGGGTTTGGGCAATTGCCTAAGCCCTTTTTTGTAGGTGGATTTGTAGGTAGGTTTGCAGGTAACCTCAATATGAAATATTTAGAAGCTATTACTTATAACCGAGAAGATAAGAACCAGGAGCTCATGCTATCCATTATGGGTGCTGTTGCTACATTTGAACGAGCTATGATTACAGAACAAATAAATGAGTGATTATAAAAATAATACACATTGAGACTAAATTGTTTTTATTTTTCTGATCAATACAATCAGGATGAAATTTTATTTTAGGTCAAATCTATCCATTCTCATGACCTTAACCCACGCTTTGACAAAATCATTAACAAATCGCTCTTTTGAGTTATCAAAAGCATAGCTTTCAGAAATAGCCCGCAGCTCGGAATTTGAACCAAAAACTAGGTCAACTGGGGTCCCAGTATATACAACTTCGCTTGTTTTTCTGTTTACTCCCTCGTACAGCCCCTCGGTATCAGAGTTTTTCCACTTGATGGACATATCTAGCAGGTT
>JBLHWD010000016.1:0-10722 GCA_047628995.1 Saprospiraceae bacterium
ACTTGGGCGATACATTGATTGATTTATATGAATTTTCTGTAGCCCAGATAGATAGTAGTAGCTTTGAATTTTTACCGTTACTGCCTGACGATGACTTTCCTTTGAGTGAGCGACTGGCCTCACTGGGTGAGTGGTGCCAAGGATTCCTGTATGGTTTAGGTAATTCAAGATCGTCCTCAGATATAGAAGCTGCTGAAGATATAGCAGAGGCCCTTGATGACTTAGCCTCTATCTCTCATGTACAAGTTTTGGATGAGAGCGAAAGTGCATATGAGGCTGATGATGAAGTTGATTATGCTGAACTAGTTGAATATATTCGAGTTGCCGTTCTAACAATCTCTGGGGAGTTAAACACCTCTGCTGATACTGGTCCACAAACGATGCATTAGATAGTCGTTATTACTAAATTATGCTATTTATAGACAATACTTCGAGAACTTAAAAAACATGATTGCTAATCAAGAGTTTAGTCAACGCAGACATCAGCTGATGTCTATGATGCCAAATAACAGCATCGCAATTCTTTCAGCGCCACCAGAAAAGTCTCGCAACAGAGACGTGCTTTACCCCTATCGTCAGGACAGTGATTTTTTTTACTTAACTGGTTTTTTGGAGCCAGAAGCTGTGATAGTTTTGATTCCTGGTCGAGAGAGCCAGCAGTATTTTATGTTTTGTCGCGATAGAAATACGGAGAGGGAAATTTGGGATGGACGACGAGTCGGTCCTGAGGGAGCACGATTAAATTATAGCGCCGATGATGCATTTCCTATCGAGAAAATTGGTGAAATATTACCTAGGCTTCTTGAGGGTCGAGGTAATATTTATTACAGCATCGGTAAAAATTGCAGCTTTGATTCTTTTTTGACGGAACAGGTGAAGGCTAAAAGGGGCAGCGCTGGCTCCACAAGCTCGCCTAAAGACCCATTTACCAGTCTGGATGGCCTACTCCATGAAATGCGTTTGTTTAAAAGTATTGCAGAACAGCAGATTATGCAAAAAGCCGCAAGTATTTCTGCGCGCGCTCACTGCAGGGCGATGAAAAACTGTATTCCAGGGGTTTATGAATACCAACTGCAAGCAGAAATAGAATATGAGTTTGTTATGGCTGGAGCCCGCTCGCCTGCTTACAGCACCATTGTGGGAGGCGGCGTTAACGGCTGTATTCTTCATTACATGGAAAACAATTCAAAGCTGAAAGATGGAGATTTAGTGTTAATAGATGCCGGTTGTGAGCTACAAAATTACGCTGCCGATATAACCCGAACTTTTCCTGTAAATGGAAAGTATACAGAAGAACAAAAATTAATTTACGATATAGTTTTAGAGGCTCAAGTTGCAGGAATAGCTGCTTGCTCTAGCAATAAAAATTGGGATCAGCCTCATGAAATTTCAGTAAAAGTTATTACGCAAGGACTACTCGATCTAGGAATTCTAAAAGGAGAGCTTAACGAGCTAATAGAAACCAAAAAATATAGTGATTTCTACATGCATCGATCTGGGCACTGGTTAGGCATGGATGTTCATGACGTTGGTGATTACAAAGTAAATGAAGAATGGCGGTTGTTTCAGCCAGGAATGGTGACTACTGTAGAGCCTGGTATTTATATTTCTCCAGATAATAAGAATGTTGATAAGCGCTGGCGAGGCATCGGAATTCGTATCGAAGACGATGTGCTGGTGACAAGTAATGGCCCAAATGTGTTATCTAGTGATGCGCCAAAAACTACACGAGAAATTGAAACTTTTATGGCGTCTAAATAGAAAAATAAAATTGGTAAAGGTATGCCTGATCAAGCATTAGCTAGACAAAATGTCGATATTTCGATTATTGGCGGCGGTATAGTTGGAGTCAGTCTAGCTTTGCTCCTATCTTCCTATAAATGCGATTGGCGAATTCAGGTGATAGAGGCTCAGCCTCTAGAGGAAGGCCCGGTTGATAGTTTCGAGTCTCATTTTGATGCTCGGTCTACAGCTCTTTCGCAAAGTAGTCGTGAAATTTTTGAGGCTCTAGGATTGTGGAAGACTCTGAGTCCTAGTTTGACCAAAATATTTGAAGTACATATCTCCGATAAAGGCTGCTTAGGTAGCGCAAAATTGACCGCTGAAGATCAAGGATTGCCTGCTTTAGGCTATGTTGTTGAAAATCGATATATGAGAGCCGTCCTATTAGATGCATTAAAGAAATCTAAGGATATTGAAATTATCTATTCCACAAAAATTGATCGGCTTAAGGCCGTACGCGGCGGTGTCAATTTTTCTATCTCCAGAGTTGGGTCTGATAAAGTTGGAAATGTAAATTCAAAGCTTTTAGTAATTGCAGATGGCGTTAAATCCAAAACTCGTAATATGTTAGGTATTGATTTCACCACAAAGGATTACGATCAAGTTGCCATCGTGGCTAATATTTTATTATCTCAGAATCATAATGGCGTTGCATGTGAGCGTTTTACAGATTCCGGCCCTATTGCTATGTTGCCGCTAAAGACTACAGATGAGGGTCATCGCGCTGCATTGGTTTGGACGGTTTCCCCGTCGCAAGCTGAAAGATTGTTATTAGCATCTGAAAATGAATTTCTTAAACAGCTGCAACTATGTTTTGGATTTAGACTAGGAAAATTTCAGCGAGCCGGCAAGCGTCACAGCTTCCCCATTAAGCTAGTGACTAGTAGTGAGCAGATTCGAAGTAATGTAGTGGTGGTTGGAAATGCTACACATTCATTGCACCCAGTTGCAGGACAAGGATTCAATTTAGCCTTGCGTGATGTGGCTGTGCTGGCTGATCAATTAGCAGAGTCAGTATCAAGCAGCTGCTCGTTAGGGGAATATGGCGTTTTAGAAGGCTATATTCAGCATCAAAAAATAGATCAAGAGCGCACAATTTTACTTAGTGATCTTTTGCCAAGAATATTTGGAAACACTACACTCCCTGTAGTTGTGACAAGAAATATTGCGCTTTTATCATTAGATATTATTCCTTTATTTAGAAGAAACTTTGCGAAATTAGGTATGGGGTTACAGACTAAGGGGCTCGGATCGTGTGGTTCCGGATCTTTGAGTTCAGCAGCACCTGACATGGAAGCAAAGTAATGGCTGATAAAGAATACGATATTGTTATTGTTGGGGCTGGTATGGCAGGGCTAGCCTTTGCAGCATTAATGGCGACGCGTCAATCTGCTTCTGCGGAACATTCTGTCGATTTAAGAATAGCTATTCTTGAGGCAAAGCCTTTTAAAATTCCTGAACTTGCAGAAAAGTTAGACTCTAGGGTGGTGGCATTAACTGAGTCTTCGCGCCATCTTTTAGAAGATATAGGGGTATGGGAAAATATCGCTGAGCAGCGAGTGTGCCCCTATCAGCGTATGGAAATATGGGAATCTGACGGGACAGGGCATGTCGAATTTGACTGCAAAGATGTGCGTCAAGCCAACCTGGGGTATATTGTAGAAAACAGCCTGATTATTAAAAGTATCTTACGTCGGATAGAGGAATTAGGGAGCATCGAACTGCTTTGCCCTGCAATAGTTGTAGGTGTGGACCAAAAGAGCTCATTAGAAGGACTAGAAACCATTGGTATTACCTTAGACGATGGAACTACTATTTCTGCAAAACTTCTGGTTGCTGCTGATGGAGGTCATTCCGTAGTCCGGGATTTGTGTGGTTTTCAGCTGAGAGAATGGAGTTATGGTCACCATGCAATTGTGACTCGTATTACTACTGAAAAGAGCCATAACTTTACAGCTAGGCAAAGGTTTCTTCCTGATGGACCTTTGGCATTATTGCCTTTGCAAAACGAAGAAGGAGACTCCCATCAGTGTTCTATTGTCTGGTCTCAGAAAGATATAACAACAGAAAAATTAATGCTACTGGATGACGCTGCTTTCTGTGAGGCCTTAGAGTTTTCTAGTAGTGGCTGCCTAGGAAAAATTACAGGGGTTGAAAGACGATTTAGTTTTATGCTCGAGCAAAGACATGCAGTAGAGTATGTGAAACAAGGAGTTGCCCTAATAGGGGACGCTGCTCATACCGTACATCCACTAGCTGGACAGGGGGTTAATTTAGGCTTCCAGGATGCAATAGTTCTAGCTAAAGAGGTGGAGCATGCTTTGTATCGAGGGTTATCTCCAGGCAATCTTTTGGCACTTCGTCGTTATCAGCGTGCTAGAAAGCCTCATAACCTAGCTATGATGGCTGTTATGGAGGGCATTAAAAGATTGTTTGAGGATCAGCATTTGTCCATTCGATTATTGCGTAATAATGGAATGAAAATTATAAACAGGCTGGGTTTTATCAAAAATAAAATTGTCAGAGAAGTGATGGGAATTATCTGATAAATTGTTTAAGTTATAATTACACAAACAATTAATGCTAGATCTTCTACTTTAGTTTGAATCAAATCAAGGTTAAAATATTTAGCATCTTAAAGCTATATGTTTTGGATCAAGCTACTTGAAATCAGGGCGAGAAACGAGGGATTTTTAATGAATGCAGCTCCATCCAATTTAAAGTACGCCACTAGCCATGAATGGGTTCGAGATGAAGGAGATGGCACAGTAACAGTAGGCATCAGCAATCATGCCCAAGAGAGCCTTGGGGATGTAGTTTATGTTGAGTTACCTGAGCCCGGAAAGACTCTTTGTGCAGGAGAAGAAGCTGGCGTTGTTGAATCCGTCAAAGCAGCTTCAGATATCTATGTGCCTATTTCCGGGGAAGTTATTGCAATTAATGAGCTATTAGAAGGCGAGCCTGAAGTTATTAATGGTTCCCCATATGATAATGGCTGGTTCTTTAAAGTTAAAATGTCAGACCCTACCGAGCTAAACAACTTGATGAATGCTGATGAGTACGAATCTTTATCTGTTGATAGCTGATGTTAGTTTATCTGAAGGTCTGCTTTGTAAAAGTGTGTGAAAAAATAGCTGTTACCTATTTTTAGGCAATTGAGCAGAATGGAAATAAATAAGATGAATTTTAATGAAAGAATGGAAGAAATTAAATTGTTAAATCAATTTAATTTGAAGTCGAAAACCTATGGTATAAAGATACATGAAAGAGATGCTTCTGTAGAAACGGTTTCTGCAGCAGTCAGGTTGTTCAACAAAGGATTAACTGACCACCGTGATGGGGGCTATTTAACAGCCTTAGGGGTAGAAGCAGCTAGTCATGCTCAGGCTCTTTGTATTCTTTTGGAAGATTAATTTACAGACTTATGGGACTGTTCCATTTAGTTGTTAAAAAATAATGGCTTCTCAAATTTATTTATTTAGTATCCTGGCTGCTTCTTTGGCAAAGTATGACAGAATTCCATCTGCCCCAGCCCTCTTAAAGCATAAAAGTGACTCAATTATGACTTTTTCTCGGTCAAGCCATCCATTTTCGAATGCGGCTATATGCATGGAATATTCTCCGCTGACTTGGTAGGCAAATGTGGGGGCTTTAAGCTCTTCTTTGACTCTTCGTATTACATCCAGATAAGGCATTCCAGGTTTAATCATAATCATATCTGCCCCTTCTTTTAGATCTAGCGCGCATTCATGTAGCGCCTCATTTGTATTAGAGGGATCCATTTGATAGGTTATTTTTTCTCCATGTGAAATATTTTTAGCAGAGCCTACAGCCTCCCGAAAAGGTGCGTAGTAACTGGAGGCATATTTTGCTGAATAAGCCATAATACGTGTATTTTTATGGCCAAATTTTTCTAATTTGTCACGGATGAACCCGATTCGTCCATCCATCATATCCGATGGAGCAACAATATCTGCCCCTGCATTCGCATGTGATAGAGCTTGTTTTGCTAATGTCTCAATAGTGGTGTCATTTAGAACATAACCAGTAATATCGTCAATGATCCCGTCTTGCCCATGGCTCGTATAAGGGTCAAGCGCTACATCGGTAATAATGCCTAGCTCTGGAGTCGCTTTTTTTATAGCCGCTACAGCCAATTGGACTAATCCGTTTGGATTGAATGCCTCCTCAGCCAGGAGAGTTTTGTGATGCTTCATAGGAGCAGGAAAGAGAGCAATTGCAGGGATGCCAAGATCCACTAACTCCTTGGCTTCTTTTTCTAGCAGATCAATAGACAGTCTTTCTATTCCAGGCATAGAGGGTATTTTTTCGCGACGGTTTACACCCTCCACTACAAATAGAGGGTAAATTAAATCATCAGAGGTTAATGTCGACTCTTTTATGAGACGTCGTGAAAAGTCATCACTGCGATTTCGACGCATGCGAGTATAAGGAAACGCTCCTCGAGTATTCGTAAATCCCATGATCACTCCAAACCTTAGTTTTATATCCAGTTTTTTAATTATTATTCTGGGGAGAAGAAAGTAAAATTTACACGCTACAGCTGTTTGAATACCTCAGCTGCGGCATCTAATGCAAACTCTAAGTCTTCGTCTGTATGAGCTGCCGACATAAAGCATCCTTCGTAGGCAGCAGGAGCAAGGTAGACCCCAGCATCCAGCATACCACGGAAAAAGCGACCAAAGCGCTCAGTGTCGCATGCCATCACTTGCCGGTAGTTTGTAACTACAGGTTCTTTGGTGAAAAAGAAACCAAACATACTGCCTACATGGTTTGTAGCCATAGGAATATTAGCGTCATTTGCGCGCTGCTGAAGATTTTCAATAAATTTTGTAGTCTTTCTAAACAGTGAGTCATGAAATCCCGATTGCGTAATTAGCTCTAAGGTTTTTAATCCTGCAGTCATAGCTACAGGGTTTCCTGAAAGTGTCCCAGCTTGATATATTGGGCCCATTGGCGCAATTTTATTCATAATGTGGCGTTTACCCCCAAAAGCCCCTACTGGCATGCCGCCACCAATTACTTTCCCCAGTGTAATAAGGTCAGCATCAATGCTATAGAGCCCAACAGCACACTGGACATCAACCCTAAACCCAGTCATTACTTCATCGAAAATTAGCAGGGCCCCATGATTGGTGCATTCTTCTCTTATGGTTTCTAGGAAACCTGCAATCGGTGGAATACAGCTCATATTGCCTGCAACAGGCTCTACGATTACACATGCCACCTCATTCCCAATTTGAGCAAAGACATTTTTCACTTCATCAATATCGTTATAGGTGAGAGTTACAGTTAAATCCGCCAATACAGAAGGGACACCTGGCGAGCTAGGAACTCCCATAGTTAAAGCCCCTGACCCAGCCTTAACTAATAGGGAGTCAGAATGCCCGTGGTAGCAGCCCTCAAATTTAATAATCTTATCGCGACCAGTAACACCTCTGGCTAGACGAATGGCACTCATGGTGGCCTCTGTGCCAGAATTAACCATACGAACCATTTCCATTCCTGGTACAAGAGTGCAAAGCTTATCCGCTAACTCAGTTTCTAGTGCAGTGGGTGCACCAAAGGTTATACCTTTATCCATTTGTTCTTTTACTGCCTTGATAACTTCAGGGTGCCCATGCCCCAGTATCATTGGTCCCCAAGACTGTATAAAATCTATATAACGCTTACCATCAGCATCAAAAAGATATGCTTTATCGCCTTTTTCAAAAAATATAGGGGAGCCTCCAACGGCCTTAAAAGCCCTTACAGGAGAATTTACGCCACCTGGTATATGCGCTTGTGCAGCTGTGAATAATTCTTTAGATCGTTGCATAGGTCGAAGCACTCATTGATTTTTCAATAGAATATTTAATGCTAATTATCGTAGATTTTGCACCTGAGTGACAACTAATAAAGGGTGATTTATATCAGAAATAATGGCCCTATGAGAAAGGCTTTACTGCGACCAAAATAACTATACCTACTAGCATTATCACTGGAATCTCATTGAACCACCTATAAAAAATATGATCCCGAATATTTTTATCATCCTGGAATTGGCTCATCAGATGCTGGCAACTGAAATGATAAATGATTAATAGAGTAACCAAAAATAGTTTGATCTGAAACCAGATAGCTGACTTATAGTATTCAGGGTAAATGGAGAAAAGAGCTATTCCCATAGAAATGGTCACTATCATTGACGGATTTGCAATACCCTTATAGAGCTTTCGCTCCATAACTTTAAATCGCTCTTTGCTTATTTTGTCTTCAGACATGGAGTGGTAGACAAATAATCTTGGCAGATAAAACAGGGCAGCAAACCAGCAAACCATAGAAATAATATGGATTGCGATTAACCAGCTATGGCTTCCTATAAGAAATTCTTTCATCCAGTCCATCTGTTCTCTGCCTATATTCTGTGAGACTACGTATAATCTTAGGTTGTTTGGGTTATTATAAACAGCTACAAGGGTTGATGACATGAGCAATAGTATAGTGATAAAAATAGGTGTTGTGGGTGCTACAGGATATACCGGTGTCGAACTATTGAGGCTATTGGCGATGCACCCTAATGCGGATGTGGTTGCAATTACCTCACGCACTGAGGCTGGGCGCCGGGTAGATGATCTATTTCCTAGCCTTAGGGGTCATTACGAACAGCAATTTACAGACCCAAATTCTGATCAATTAAATGATTGTGATGTTGTATTCTTTGCAACCCCTCACGGAGTCGCCCAAGAAGTTGCGCCAAATATGCTAAATAAAAACATTAAAATTATTGATCTTTCTGCTGATTTTAGAATAAGAGACCCTGTATTGTGGGAGCAATGGTACGGCAAGGCCCATGTATGCCCGGAATTACTTGATACAGCTATTTATGGGTTGCCAGAAATTAATAGACAGCAGATAAAAAATGCGACTTTGATTGCTTGCCCTGGATGCTACCCTACTAGCGTATTGCTCGGGTTTAAGCCATTACTAGAATCAGGATTAGTGAACCTTGACGATCTTATTGCTAATGTTGCTTCGGGTGTCAGTGGGGCTGGTCGTGAGGCCAAGGTAGAAAATCTTTTGGCAGAGACAAGTGATAGCTTTAAGGCCTATGCTGTAAATGGACATAGGCATTTGCCAGAAATTGAACAAGGCCTTAAAGATATTGCAGGAGAGCCAGTCAGTCTTACGTTTGTGCCGCATCTTTTGCCAATTATAAGAGGAATACACTCTACATTATATGCGACGCTCAAAGTGAAGGGTGTAGATATACAAAAAATTTATGAAGACTGTTATAAAGATGAGCCATTTGTTGATGTTTTACCAGCAGGAAGTCATCCTCAGACACGCACAGTTAAAGGCACTAATAAGTGTAGAATTAGCGTATTTTGTCCCAATAAAGGCGACAGAGTTGTGATCCTTGTTGTAGAGGACAACCTTGTAAAGGGTGCTTCTGGTCAAGCAATACAGAATATGAATATATTATTTGGCTTGCCAGAGAGTACGGCTTTAGAGAGCCCTGCACTTTTGCCCTGATGACGGGCATAATATTAAGTTGATTCTTGAGCGCAAGTACTACGATAATTGGGTTCATAAAATTTAAATAATGATAACTAAGGAGTAAATGTGTGAATAAAAACAATAAAAATGTTGATCTCTCGTTAGGAAAAACAACAATTATTTCTGCGGACACCCATATAACCGGTGATCTCAATTTTTCTGGAAATTTAGAAATAGAAGGAAAAATTACTGGAAATATAATTTCTAGCTCAGAAGGGGATCAAGTTAGAGTCTCTTCCGCAGGATATGTTGTTGGAGACATTCATGCGCCTATAGCCATAGTTAATGGGCGAATAGAAGGTAGCATTTACTCTTGTGAAGAAGTTCACTTGGCCGCTAATTGTTACGTGGAGGGCAACCTCTATTATATGATGGTTGAAATAGAAAAAGGTGCCCAAATGAATGGAACTTTTGTTTACCAGCCAAATCAAGACGACATTAAAGTGCTAGAAAGTTTAGAACAGTCAGGCGATTAGATTGCTAATATATGCTAGAGTACCTGACTATAATACTTGGTTATAGGCTATTTTGGCTGCAATAACCCATAGGAATCGAAATGCCCGGCATTGAAACATTTAAGCCTATGCCACTGTATATGTCACAAAATGCAGTAGCAAAGATAAAAAACCTAATAGAAGAGGAAGGTAACCCTGATCTAAAGTTAAGAGTGTTTGTTACTGGCGGTGGCTGCTCTGGTTTCCAATATGGATTTAGTTTTGATGAGCTAGTAGCCGAAGATGATACTCTTGTGGGAGAGAAGGGTGTTTTTGTGCTTGCAGATTCACTTAGTATTCAATATCTGACGGGCTCCACTGTAGATTACGAGGAGGGCCTCCAGGGGTCTAAATTCTCTATAGCTAACCCAAATGCTACGGCCACATGTGGCTGCGGATCTTCTTTTTCAATATAAGTTATAGCTTGGAATTTTCTTTATCTGGTGTAAATAGCGCCCAATACAGAGGCTTTTTTTGCGCCAGTTACGGTTGGTATATTTCCTGGCGCCCCTTCGATGGTCTGCTTGGCAAGCCAAGCAAATGCAGTAGCCTCAACCCATTCTGGAGCAATGCCTAGCATTGATGTATCTGAAACTGACGCCGGATGCAGCAATACTTTAAGGCGATTAATAAGAGTATTGTTATAGGCTCCGCCACCACAAAAGAATACTTCGTCTACCTTTAAGGCATATGCGTGCACTGCTTGAGTAATGGTTTGAGCCGTAAACTCGAGTAATGTCGCTTGGATGTCTACTGAACTACAAGATGGCAGTTTATTTATGTGTTCTTTAAGCCAATGCAGATTAAACAATTCTGGACCAGTACTCTTAGGGGTGTCCTCTTTTAAGTATGGCGTGCCCATTAGACTAAGCAAAAGAGCTTCAAT
>JBLHWD010000017.1:0-10567 GCA_047628995.1 Saprospiraceae bacterium
TATGAGGGCTGTCATGTTCTACAGACTGAGCCAGTGCTTGGAGATAAAGCTTATACGCAGACAATCTATCTTCTTTGAGCATATAAAAGTCACCTTGGGCTTCTGAATATGCTGAAGTCATAGTTTTAGGATCAATATCGCTTGTCATCGACAGCGCAAGATCTATATTCCCACGCGAAGCCTCAACTCTTGCCAGCCTTAAGTTTACAATAAGACGCAAGCCTTCATCTGCATCATCCAGCACCCAATTAAGTTTCTCTGCAGCGGTATCTAGGTCGTTTTTTTCAACAGACAGCCGCGCCATAAGAAGCGCAGCGTAACGCGAGTATTGACTGTCGCCAAAAGAGTTTTTGAGCTGAGCAGCAAGTTTTTCAGCTGCCTGATACTCAACTTCGTCTAACGTTTGACTGGGTGTCGCCGATGTGATCTCTATCATCTGCTGAAAAAGAACTGATGCCGCTTCAGCTTCATTTTGTTGTTTTTCTTTATAAAAAATTGAACCAAAATAGCCTCCCACGGATAGCGCCACGACAGCTATAGTGATAGTTCCATATTTCCGCCACCATTTCTTCAAACTTTCTAGTTGTTCTTCGTCGGTAAGATGCTCTGCCACACTTATTCCCCATTAGTTAATTTATAAAATTTGATCATTAAGTAGCTTAACTAATTCATTGATAGACATTGATATCTGCGGCCTATCCTCACGAAGAAATTTAACGGTTAAGTTCCCGCTAGCTACCTCGTCTTCACCAACAATTAAGGCCACTACGGCCCCACTTTTGTCAGCTTTTTTCATTTGATTCTTAAGGATGCCAGATCCACAGTGGTTCTGCAATCTTAAAGCTGGACAGGCTTTCCTGATAACCTGCCCCAACTCAAGTCTCTTTATGTCTATATCCCCAATAGTTATAAGGTAGGCATCTATCTGTCGAGTAATACTATCAGGGAAGACCTCTGCCGCGTCAAGAAGCAAAGCTAGTCGCTCCACCCCCATAGCTAAACCTATTGCCGGCGTGCTTTTCCCACCTAGCTGTTGAACCAATCCATCATATCTGCCTCCCGCACAAATGGTCCCCTGTGAGCCCAGTAAATCTGTAGTCCACTCAAAAACTGTCTTACCGTAGTAATCTAATCCTCTAACCAATCTTTTATTTATTTCGTATACAACACCCAGTTGATCAAGCGCCAAACAGAGCATCTTAAAATGCTGTCGGGATGCATCATCCAAAAAATCATGCAAGTCTGGTGCTTTGTCTAGCAACGCCTGAGTAACTTGGTTTTTACTATCAAGTATGCGCATTGGATTCGTATACAGACGACGTTGGCTATCTTCATCCAGCTGATCCTTTTTTTCCTCCAGATATTCGACTAGCGCATTGCGATAGGAACTTCTAGACTCATGACTTCCTAGAGAATTTAACTGAAGCACGACTGCATTCGCCAAGCCAAACTTTTCCCATAACTGTGAAATCATTAAAATTAATTCTGCATCTATGTCAGGACCATCAAGCCCAAAAACCTCTACCCCTATTTGCTGAAATTGTCTTAATCGTCCCTTTTGAGGTCGTTCATGCCGAAACATTGGGCCTTGATACCATAAGCGCTGAACTTGATTATAGATAAGCCCGTGCTCTTCGCATGCTCTAACACAGCCTGCGGTACCCTCTGGACGCAACGAAAGACTGTCGCCATTACGGTCATTAAAAGAATACATTTCCTTTTCAACAATATCGGTAACTTCACCTATAGTTCTCTTGAAGAGGTCTGTCGATTCCAAAAGAGGAAGTCGTATTTCTTTGTAACTATATTGTGATAACAGTCTAGTTACCATTCTCTCTATATACTGCCAGCGCGGCGTATCCCCGGGTAGTAAATCGTTCATGCCTCGAATTGATTGAATTTTTTTCATGACGACTTCGCTATCAGAGCTTCTAATTGTTTAGCTTTTTGATTTGCCTTGGCGCGAATTAACGCCTCAAGCTCATCAACTAGATTATCTTGAGATAATTTCTGGCTAGGCTTACCGTCAATGTATATCAAATTGTTTGGCGCCCCCCCCGTTAATCCAATATCAACCTGCTTTGCCTCTCCGGGACCATTTACGATACATCCTATAATTGCAACATCCAAAGGAACCTTTATATCCTCAAGACGGTCTTCCAGTATGCTCATAGTTTTAATTACATCAAAATTTTGCCTAGAACAACTAGGGCAAGCAATAAAATTTATACCTTTGTTGCGTAATTTTAAACTTTTAAGCATATCCCAGCCAACTTTCACTTCTTCCACGGGATCGGCTGCAAGTGAGACTCTTAATGTGTCACCTATTCCTTCCATAAGAAGCAAGCCCAAACCAATAGAAGACTTGACTGTACCGCCACGAAGCCCGCCTGCTTCAGTGATACCGATATGTAGAGGGTTATCAATAATTTTTGCTATCTTTCGATAGGCATCGACAGCCATAAATATATCAGACGCCTTAAGGCTCAACTTAAAATTATGGAAGTTCATACTGTCTAGAATTTCTACATGACGCATTGCTGACTCGACTAGCGCATCAGATGTTGGTTCTCCATATTTTTTTTGCAAATCTTTTTCTAGGGAGCCTGCATTAACTCCTATTCGAAGTGGTATATTTAGATCTCGGGCTTTGTCTATTACTGCCTGAACACGTTTTTCTTTTCCAATATTACCAGGGTTAATCCGCAAGCAATCAACACCTAAATCAGCAACACGAAGAGCTATGCGGTAGTCAAAATGAATGTCTGCTACCAGGGGAATTTCGACCTGTTGGCGTATTTTTCCAAATGCGTCAGCTGCCTCCATCGAAGGTACAGAAACACGCACAATGTCAGCTCCAGCATTTTGTATATCTTTTATTTGACGAACGGTGGCATCAACATCGGTAGTCTCGGTATTAGTCATGCTTTGTATTGAAATTGGGGCATCCCCGCCAACCGGAACTTTGCCAACCATTATCTGACGTGACACTCTGCGTTTAATAGGTGATTTCATATGCATATTAAAATTTACTTTTTTTATTAATTCTCAGCTGGCTACAAACTTAATAGGCTGTTCCTGGTGTTGCTGCATATACCTTTCGTTTCGTCGAGTTTTGTCATTCACAGCGCCTGCCAGCTGTCCGCATGCTGCAGAAATATCATCTCCACGTGTAGTTCTAACTGTAACTATATGCCCCGCCTTCTGAAGTATATCTCTGAACCTGAATAAGGCAGTATTCGTTACTCTTTTATAGTTTGACAGATCAAAGGGATTGAATGGTATCAAGTTAATCTTACACGGAAGGTTTCTTAACAAAATAGCAAGCTCCCGGGCATGCTCATCTCTGTCGTTAATTCGATCCATTAGCGTATATTCTATTGTGATTTTACGACGAACATCTGGCATCTTATCAAGGTATCGTTGCGCAGCATCAAGCAGAGTTGCGATGGGATACTTTTTATTTATAGGCACCAACTGATTGCGTAGCTCATCATTAGGAGCGTGCAATGAAATCGCAAGAGAAACGTCACTTACTGTCGCTAATTTATCAATCATAGGAACCACGCCAGAGGTGCTTAATGTTACGCGCCTCTTAGACAGTCCATATGCATTATCATGTAACATCAACCCCATCGCATCCACTACGTTATCAAAATTTAGAAGAGGCTCTCCCATTCCCATCATAACTACATTACTGACGACTCTGTTTGTTTTTGCACCTAAGGAATTGAAAGATTTTGCTGCGATCCATAATTGACCAATAATTTCTGCCGCGGTAAGGTCTCGATTGAAGCCCTGCTTTCCTGTAGCACAAAAACTGCAATCTAAAGCACAACCAATTTGAGAAGATATACATAGTGTTCCTCTGTCTTTTTCAGGAATAAAGACAGTCTCTATGCAATCACCACCGTTTACGCGTATAACCCACTTACTTGTGCCATCTAAAGAGTCATGATGACTAACAACTTCTGGCGCCCTAATTTCAGCCACAGATTTGAGTTTTTCTCGAAGATTTTTTGCAAGGTTGCTCATCTGGTCAAAGTCATCAACACCGATCTGGTGAATCCACTTTAATACCTGGGTAGCTCGAAATGGTTTCTCGCCAATATTTTTAAAAAATTCAGTCAGCTTCTCAGGAGAAAGCCCCAAAAGATTTATCTTCTGGGGTTGCATGCTTGCTTCTTTGTCGGCTGACAACGATATCATGAACACTTCGCTCTATAAGTTAGTTGCTAGCGAGCGCAAATTTCTTCATTGCTAAAGAAATAAGCTATCTCACGCTGGGCGGAAATTTTAGAATCGGAACCATGAACAGCGTTTGCATCAATTGAGTCAGCAAAATCAGCTCGAATAGTTCCAGATTCAGCCTCTTTTGGGTTAGTTGCACCCATCAAATCACGATTAACGATAACTGCATCATCTCCTTCTAGCACCTGTATAACAACAGGTCCGGAGGTCATAAAGTTAACTAGGTCAGAATAAAATGGTCGCTCTTTATGCTCGGCATAAAAACCACCGGCCTTTTCTGAAGATAAATGCACCATTTTAGACCCTATAATTCTCAAACCAGACTTCTCGAAACGATCGTATATTTTACCAATAACATTTTTTGAAACCGCATCAGGCTTAATAATAGATAGTGTGCGTTCAGTAGCCATTCATTTATCTCCGGAAGTTTATTTTTTAATTTAGATAGCCAGCATTTCTTAATCCGCCTGACTGGCATGCTGCTGACGCGAAGGGGCAATTTTACTCTTGAATACAGTAGGCCACAAGGTCGAAGGTGGGTAGTATTATGATCATAAAGGAAATTAGAAGAATAATGATAATTTTAATGACTAAAAAATGAGTTTTTCAGTTATCACCAGCCAGGGTGGGCTATCAAAAAACTTACTCTATTCTAGCTCTTCAATCCAAGCTGCCTGAATCGCTTCAAGGATTTTTTCACCACAACGCTCTGGATCATCATCAAAATCAGACAGACCCATAACCAAGCCTCGAAGGTCGACAAAATTAATATAGCGAGGATCAATATTATCGTGTATCTCCGACAATTCAATTACAATATCCTGAATATCAGTCCATAATATGGACATACCAACCCCCCTCTTTTTTTCTAATGTTTTTCGGACACCATGTTTATGGTGTATTTTGGCACTTCAACAATTATATCTTTGCTCTTTACCTCAACTTGGCAGCTCAGCCTAGAATCAGGCTCCACTCCCCATGCTTTGTCTAATAAGTCCTCCTCAAGCTCGTCAGCCTCGGTGAGGGTATCGAAACCTTCTCGAACATATATATGACAAGTTGTGCACGCAGAGGACATTTCACAGGCATGCTCGATATGAATGTCATTTTTGAGGGCAATCCTACAGATATTATCACCAGCTTCAGCCTCTATTACTGCACCTTTGGGGCAAATATTCTCATCTGGAAGAAATATTATTTTTGGCACTACACATCTCCATCTCTACGTCTATAAGTCTATACGTCATCAAGGCTGTAGCCCTCTAAGGCTTTTTTGATACCAGCATTCATTCTTCTTGCAGCAAATTCTTCGCTAGCTTTTGACGTGACATCTATTTGTTGAGAAATCCCTCGATAATTTTCACTATCACGAATCCTGCCTAGATCACTAAGCGCCAGCTCTAGGCAATTATATTCATTACTATTTAACAACTCCCGTCCATCCGCCTTTAAGGCGGCCAACAGATCTTCATAAAGTCGGCCAGCACCGACTTGCTGCTCTCGAAGGGCTCTAATATGCATGTCTTCTTTGGCGTGCCCATATGATTCTTGGAGCATTCTAGTGATGTCGTCATCCCTTAGTCCAAAAGATGGCTTTACTTCAACGTAAGATTCAACACCGCTTGTTAGTTCTTTTGCTGAAACACTAAGAAGTCCATCGGCATCTACCTGAAAGCTGACTCGTATTTTAGCAGCCCCGGCCACTAACGAAGGTATGCCTTTTAACTCAAAACGCGCCAGTGAGCGGCAGTCGGAAATCAACTCACGCTCACCTTGAAGCACATGAATAGATATTGCGGCCTGGCCATCTTTAAATGTTGTAAAATCTTGAAATTTCGCGATTGGAATTGTGGTGTTTCGATGAATAATCTTTTCCATCAATCCCCCCATGGTTTCGATTCCAAGAGATAGAGGGATGACATCTAGAAGCAGCATGTCGTCGTCAGATTTATTTCCTACAAGGATATCAGCTTGTATAGCAGCCCCTAGAGCTACCACACGATCAGGATCAATATCAACCAATGGCTTCCGGTTAAAAGCAACGGCAACATTTTGACGAACTAGATCGGTTCTGGTTGAACCGCCAACCATGACAATATTAGCAATATCTTCAACTTGAAGATTGGCGTCACGCAAGACTCTCTTGCAACAACTTATAGTTTTGTCAACCAAAGGGCTTATTAGTAATTCAAATTTTTCTTTATCCAACACACCCTTCCATCCTACGGCATTAATCTCAACAGAGACGCAGCCAGAAAGCTTTTCTTTGGCTGTGCGAGCAGCTACCAAAAGTTCGCGCTGTACAGACGGGTCAAGACTGTCATTGAGGTCGGCTTTTTTAGAAATCCACTTGGCTAGCACTAGATCTATATCGTCCCCGCCTAAGGATGAGTCCCCGCCAGTAGCAAGCACCTGAAAGACTCCAGATGACAATCGCAATACAGAGACATCAAAGGTGCCTCCACCAAAATCATATACCGCTATTACACCTTCGACCCCCTGATCCAAACCATAGGCAATAGCAGCGGCAGTAGGTTCATTAAGAAGCCTTAAGACCTTTACTCCTGTCAACCTAGCGGCGTCTTTTGTAGCTTGCCTCTGCGCTTCGTCAAAATAAGCTGGCACAGTCAAGACTATTCCATCCAAAGAGCCTCCTAAAGCTTCTTCAGATCTAGAAACAAGCACCTTTAATATTTCAGATGAAGCCTCAACTGGGCTAATATCGCCAGCACTTGTTCTGAAGCTTGGCATACCACCATTCAACTCTGGAGCTAGCTCATATGGTAACTGGCTTCCAAGTTTCTTTATATCTTCAATGCCCCGCCCCATATAGCGCTTAACGGAACTTAATGTATTCAATGGATCAATAAGTGCTTGCAGGTATGCTTTCCGTCCAACTATCACCTCACCACAAGAATCATAATGAACAACTGAGGGCAATAAAAATTGATTTTCATCATCCAGCAGAACCTCAGGGGTGCCACTTCGCACTGAGGCCGACAAAGAGTTAGTTGTGCCAAGATCTATACCGACAGCTCGCCGACGCTGGTGCGGAACCGGGGACTTCCCAGGCTCCGATATATGCAAAAGAACCAAAATATTACCGCTCAGTTAGTTTAGTTTAAGGTCATCAAATTTTTCTTCAAACCTTTCTATTTCATTCAAAAATTTATTCATAAACTGCATTTTTTCTAGAGATGCAAAAGCAGCCTGAAATTCATTCTGATTGTATTGCTGCTCAAATATTTCTTGTATTTCCGTATAGCCTAGAGACGCCTCTTTCCTAAGAGCATTTAGTGCAAGAAGCCCCTCATCTGACTTATGGATATCTGACAATTTCTCTCTTAATTCTATTTGCTCCATTAGAACAATAGGATCAGAAACAATATGAGTTTCATCGGAGAACTCTATTTTTTTTAGAAATAATAAATATTTTGCGCGAGCCAGCGATGACTCAAGCTCAGTATAAGCTTGGTTGATAAAAGAAACGTATTGAACCGCCAAACGCTGCTCATATGGCGTGCCACTCATATGTCGATCTGGGTGAAATTTGCATTGCAGCTCATGATAACGCGTGGCAAGCAGAGCTAAATCAACCTTATACTTTGCAGGGAGTCCGAATAATTCAAAATAATTACAGGTAAAATCCATATTTTAAGCCCAGATAACACTAAATCAGCCGTCTACACATGGAAACTTTCGCCGCAACCACATTCGTTTTTAACATTCGGATTTTTAAATTGAAACCCTTCGTTAAGCCCTTCTTTCGCAAAATCTAGCTGAGTTCCGTCAAGAAAAGCAAAACTTTTTGGGTCAATAAAAATTTTTGCCTGGCCGCTAGCAACTACCATATCGTTCTTATCTGGCTCATCGACAAATTCAAGAACATAAGACAAGCCAGAACACCCTGT
This sequence comes from Saprospiraceae bacterium, assembly GCA_047628995.1. Classification (GTDB taxonomy): domain Bacteria; phylum Pseudomonadota; class Gammaproteobacteria; order Pseudomonadales; family Porticoccaceae; genus Porticoccus. The sequence goes on from JBLHWD010000017.1 coordinate 8,163, forward strand.
TGTTTTGACTCCAAGACGTATACCCATACCATGGCCCCTATGAGCCAAGTGTTTGACTACATGTTGTTCGGCAGCAGTTGTCATTGTGATCGACATTATTCTATGTCCTCTATGGTCATTTATTACTTAGTTGCAACATCACGTTTCAGGCGAACGTCTGCTACAGCAGCCTTGATGGCGTCCTCTGCTAGTACCGAGCAATGGATTTTTACGGGCGGCAGCGCAAGCTCTTCAGCAATTTCTGTATTTTTAATTACGGAAGCCTCATCTAAGGTTTTTCCCTTGACCCACTCCGTCAAGAGAGAGCTTGATGCTATAGCAGAACCACAGCCATAAGTTTTAAACTTGGCATCTTCAATAATCCCAGCATCATTCACTTCAATCTGCAGCCGCATCACATCACCACAAGCTGGAGCTCCAACCATTCCGGTGCCAACATTAGCAGACTTGTCATTTAACTTTCCAACATTACGAGGATTATCATAATGATCCAGTACTTTATCGCTGTAAGCCATAATTAAACTCCTTAATTTTAAAACAAATGATTCTTAATGCGCAGCCCACTCAACAAGGCTCAAGTCAACGCCGTCCTTGTACATGTCCCATAATGGAGACAAGTCTCTCAACTTAACAACTGCATGGCGCACTTCTTGTATGGCATAATCTACTTCCTCTTCGGTGGTAAATCTTCCGAAAGAAAATCTAATAGAACTGTGAGCCTGCTCGTCATCTAACCCAAGGGCGCGCAGCACATACGAAGGTTCAAGACTAGCCGATGTGCATGCTGAACCAGAAGAGACGGCTAGATCCTTGAGAGCCATAATCAAAGATTCGCCCTCGACGTATGCAAAGCTAACATTAAGATTCCCCGCAATACGCTGAACCATAGAGCCGTTTACACGAACAGATTCCATGTCGGATATGCCGTCCCATAAGCGGTTTCTTAGGGCTAAAACTCTCTGGTGCTCTTCTTTCATTTTCTTTCCAGCAATACGAAAAGCCTCGCCCATACCTATAATCTGATGGGTAGCAAGTGTACCAGAACGCATTCCTCTTTCATGACCTCCTCCGTGTATCTGTGCTTCAATCCTTACTCTCGGCTTACGACGAACATAAAGAGCACCTATACCCTTAGGGCCATAAATTTTATGTGCTGATAATGACATTATATCAACCTTCATTGTCTCAAGATCAATAGGGATTTTGCCTACACTCTGAGCTGCATCTACATGAAAAAATACCTTATTCTCACGACAAATTTCACCAATGGATTCAATGTCATTTATGGTCCCGATTTCATTATTCACATGCATTAATGAAACCAGGGTTGTATCCTCCCTGATAGCTGCACTGACCATCTGAGGCTGAATAATTCCTTCTTCATCCGGAACCAAGTAGGTTACTTCGAACCCTTCTCTCTCAAGCTGCCTACAGGCATCAAGCACAGCCTTGTGTTCAATTTTTGAAGTAACAATATGTTTGCCCTTCTTCTCATTGAAGTGAGCACAACCCTTTATTCCTAGGTTATTTCCTTCTGTAGCTCCCGAAGTCCAAACAATTTCTCTAGAATCAGCATTCAGCAGCTCTGCAACCTGGGCCCTAGCATCCTCAACTGCAGCCTCTGCTTTCCAACCAAATGAATGTGATCGTGAAGAGGGGTTCCCAAAATTTCCATCTCCAGTCAGGCAGTCTGACATCATCTTGGCCACACCAGGATCAACTGGCGTTGTCGATGAGTAATCTAAATAAATAGGCAGTTTCATTGTTTATCTCCTAGGAGCTATCGTAAATTTTATGTACGCGAAGCTAGCTGCTTTCCTGTAATGTGACGAGCTGAACATCACGCTTGCTCACAAGACTATCAAGGCTGACACTATGCAAAAAATGATGTATCTGAGTACTTAGATCGTCCCATAAATCATGCGTTAAGCATAAAGCGCCTTTATGGCAGTTGCCTTTACCATGACAACTAGTCGCATCAATAGACTCGTTTACTGCATCAATAATCTCTGCGACATTTATGTCCTGCATGTCTCGAGACAGTCTGTATCCCCCTCCAGGGCCTCGTGCGCTTATAACTAACTTCTGGTGTCGCAACTTAGCAAACAATTGTTCAAGATAGGAGAGTGATATTCCTTGGCGATCTGATATATCTGCCAAGCTAATTGGGCCAACGTCTCCATGGATAGCAAGATCTAACATTGCTGAAACAGCATACCGACCTCGTGTTGTCAGTCGCATTTCACTTCCTCAGGCAGTTGATAACCATTATCATTCGCATTTATTGTCTTATAAATAAATATTCACCACAATTATAGCTAAAACCAACCCTTTTAGTCAAGTAAATGACCAACTGTTTTAGTAGGTTATTAGCTCTATGGTTTATTTTCTCGATTAAGAGACTT
>JBLHWD010000018.1:0-10446 GCA_047628995.1 Saprospiraceae bacterium
GAAAAAGGTACGAAGTGAAGATAGCCATCTTTGAATACTTCTACCTCCTAAACCCTCCCTATGTAAAGCTGATAGGCATTCTCTGAGATCTTGAATATCGATATCGTTAGGTTGTAGTAATGATTTTCTGGAGCACCAGAGAGAAAGTTTTTTGAGATCCCGCTTATAGCTACTAATAGTGTGAGGAGATAAACGACGTTCTGTCCGAAGATGCTCTTCAAATTCCTCGATCCGTCCGGCCAAAAAGTTATGCATTATCTGGCGCGCTTATGATTTGTTTAGCATGATAGGTATTAACCTGTTTAATACTTCAGTTATGTGGCTAAAAAATAGAGTGTCTATAACACTGTTATAATGTTTTGAATTCGAATTTCCGATCGCAAGAATTCCAAAAACTGAGTCACTAGAAAGAGCAGCAGCAGTAGCAGAGCCGACTTTGCTGGCTTTATTATCAAATAAAAAGTTAAGCTCATTATGAGCTAGTATTCCAGAGAGAGGCTTGCTACTTTTGATTAAGCCGCCAACTGCCTTTTGGGCTTCTTTTATTGAGGTAGTTTTTGTATGGGTATTTGTCGTTAAGTCATGATTTCCAAATAAAATTAGCCGGTGGAATTCAACTTTAAAATCGACGTTAAGGCTTTCTGATAGTTGACTTACAACTGCTGCTAAATCTTTAGCGGCAACAAGTGAGGCTACTAGGCGCGTGGTTTTTTCAAATAATTTTTCATTGTCTGCAGCCGTACTTAATAATTTATTAATATGCTCAGATAGTTCAAAATTACGTTTTCTTAATAGCGCAGTCTGACGTTCAATCAGCGAAATAGCTTCACCGCTTTTATGTGGAAGATAAACAAGCTCAAGTATATCTGGGTTGTCATCAAAGAAATTTGGATTACTTTGAAGATAATCTTTGATCGCCGCATTATTTATTAGTTTACTGTTCTTTGGGCTATCAGGTATTTTACTCATACGTTTATTCGCCCATGGTATACGGTAGTAGCCTGCCCCGTCATCATGACTGGATGCTCATGACCTGGCCATTCAATAGTTAAGCTGCCGCTGGTTAGGTTTACTGTAACAGGCGACTCCAGCAATCCTTGTAGTTGTCCCGCTACAACTGCTGCGCATGCTCCAGAACCACAGGCCAGCGTTTCTCCTGCCCCTCGTTCATAAACCCGTAAATTAATTTCATGGGGGTTCAGTACCTGCATAAATCCTACATTTGCTTGTTTTGGAAACAGTGCATGTTTGCCGATAGCTAAGCCTAAAAACTCCACTGAGGCAGTACACACGTCGTCTACCTTTAATACTGCATGGGGATTACCCATGGAGATGGCGCTAATCAATAAATCTGAACCCTCGATAGGGATTTTGTAGGTAGTTTGTTGTTGTGTCACCGAGAAGGGGATCTCTTTGGGGTCAAATACAGGTAGACCCATGTTTACTGTAATCAATTGGTTGTTTTGTAACTGTAGCTCGATAATTCCGCCTACAGTTTCAACGAGAATTTTACTCTTTCCTGTAAGTTTTCGGTTGCGTACAAATTTAGCTAAGCAGCGAGCACCGTTGCCGCATTGCTCTGCTTCCGTACCGTCATTATTGAAAATACGATAACGAAAATCTATATCTGGCTGAGTTGGGCTTTCTATCACCAGAATTTGATCGCAGCCTACACCAAAATGTCTATCCCCCAGTTTTTTAGCTATCTCTGGAGTGATTGTGACACATTGGGATATAGCGTCTATCACTACAAAATCATTACCAAGACCGTGCATTTTTGTGAATTTTAGTAACATAATTATTCCAGCATTGTATTTGCGTTACTTAATATTTGTTTACTAGTTTTCATCTTCGGGCAATAGTGACTCACCACGTACTAGATCCTCAAAACTTTCTCTTTGTCTAATTTCATGCATATTAGCACCATCGACCATTATTTCTGCTGCTCTACCTCTACTGTTGTAGTTGGAGCTCATGGAGAAACCGTAAGCCCCTGCAGATTTAATACAGAGTAAATCTCCTTGTGCTATCGCTAAAGTTCTGTCCTTACCTATAAAATCACCAGTTTCGCAAATTGGACCTACTATGTCCCATTTTCTGGCATTACCGACCCTGGGTGTAACGGGATCAATCGCAAGCCAGGCCTGATAAAGAGCCGGCCTAATCATATCATTCATAGCGGCATCAACAATGGCAAAGTTTTTTTCTTGGCTTGGCTTTAGGTACTCAACCCTAGTGAGTAGTATGCCTGCATTTGCAGTTATAGATCTACCTGGTTCTAGGATCAGAGTTAGATGTCTTTCTCCTAAATGAGAAAGTATTTCTTTGATATAGTCCTTTGTTTTAGGCGGCTTTTCATTTTTGTAGCAAACCCCAAGTCCTCCTCCTAGGTCTAAGTGCTTAAGGTTGATGTTGTTGATTTGTAGTTTATCCACCAGTTCCAATATTCGATTTAGTGCATCGATAAAAGGCGCTGTTTCTGTTAACTGCGATCCTATATGGCAATCCACTCCAATAATTTCTAGAGAATCCATTTGAGATGCTTTTAGATAGACTTCTAGTGCTTTATGTATATCCACACCAAATTTATTTTCACGCAATCCAGTGGAGATATATGGGTGTGTATTGGCGTCGACATCTGGGTTTACTCGTAATGAAATAGGAGCTTTTTTCCCACAAAATCTTGCGATATTGTTTAGGGTGTCGAGCTCGGCCTCAGACTCAACATTAAAACAGTGTATCCCTAGCTCAAGAGCTCTTTCTATTTCCTTGGGCTTTTTTCCAACACCAGAGAAAATAATCTTTTTGGGATCACCCCCTGCAATTAGTACTCGTTCCAACTCTCCTCCCGACACAATGTCAAATCCTGCTCCGAGCTTTGCTAAAACATTAAGTACTGCAATATTAGAGTTTGCCTTTACGGCGAAACAAACCAAGTGGGGTTGGCCAGACAGGGCGTTTTGGTAGGCCAGAAAATGCTCCGTTAGAGCTGAGCGGCTATAAATGTAGCTTGGGGTGCCGTAGTGTTGAGCAACTGTTTCCAAAGCCACATCTTCAGCAAACATTTCACCGTAGGCATAATAGAAGTGCGTCATAGACTAATCACCACTTTTTTGGATGGTTTCAGATTTTATGGACCCTGAGCTTTGCTCATTATTATCTGAAGAGGATATGACTACTTGGATAGGAGTTGGAGGAAGGTATAATGGACCTTTGTTGCCGCAACCAGTCAGAAATATAGTGGATGCTAATGTAGCCAATAAACTTAATACAAAGTAACGCTGCATGGATAAACCTGTTTTTTTATTTAATTGCTATTGAGTATAACGGTTGATGGCTACTACACTCAATCGCATATATTCACTACAATTGATAAATATGTCAAAAATGGTTCATAAATATGAATGAAACTGAATTTAATCTTTATTGTGATAACGTAATGCTCGCTATTGAGGAGGCTGTTGACAGTAGTGTTGAAGATATAGACTGCGAAACCTCATCTGGAATTTTAACGCTTACTATTGAAGCCAATGGGTCCAAGGTAATTGTTTCAAGACAGCCCACTCAGGCTCAGATTTGGATAGCTGCAAAATCGGGTGGTTATTACCTTAATTTGATTCAAAATTCTTGGATTTGCACGACGACTAAAGAATCATTGGGCGTATTGTTGCATCGCGTCTGTTTTGAGCAGGATGGCGGAGAAATAATATTTGATGTTTAACGTCGCTTAAGCTTATTTTTTGGCAGGTGTGTTTTCAATAGCATTCATTCTTTTTCTTGCTGTTCTTGTTGCGAATCTTACTTGTTCCGGTGCTGTGCCACCAATATGATTTCTAGCATTGACGGATCCCTCGAGAGTCAGGACACTGAATACGTCGTCTTCGATTACATTAGAAAATTGCTTTAGCTCGCTTAGAGTCATTTCTGACAGATCTTTATTTTCTGAAAGCCCATAGGCGACAGCTTTTCCTACGATTTCGTGTGAGTCTCTAAAGGCAATATTTTTTCTGACCAGGTAGTCAGCAAGATCAGTGGCCGTAGCAAACCCCTTGCGTGCAGCTTCAGCCATAGATGCTTTATTGGATCCAATGGCAGGCACCATGTCAGCAAAAGCTCGCAGGCAGTTTTTTAGCGTGTCTACAGTGTCAAACAATGGCTCTTTATCTTCCTGGTTATCTTTATTGTAAGCTAGTGGTTGTGATTTCATTAAAGTTAATAGAGCTATTAAGTGTCCATTGATTCTTCCAGTTTTTCCCCTCACTAGCTCCGGTACATCGGGGTTTTTTTTCTGTGGCATGATTGATGAGCCAGTGCAAAAACGATCAGGTAGATCTATAAAATCAAATTGCGCAGAATTCCATAATATAAGTTCTTCTGAGGCACGAGAAAGATGGGTCATAAGAATGCTAGCAAATGAACAAAACTCAATTGCAAAGTCACGATCACTGACAGCATCCAATGAATTGTTCATCGGTTTATCAAAATTCAGCAATTCAGCTGTCATTTTTCGGTTAATAGGGTAGGTGGTTCCTGCTAGTGCCGCCGCACCTAGCGGTGATTGGTTTAGTCGTTTTCTGCAGCCTGTGAGGCGATCGTGATCCCTCTCAAGCATTTCAAACCATGCCATCAGATGATGCCCAAAGGTAATAGGCTGCGCAGTTTGGAGATGGGTGAAGCCAGGCATTATAGTTTCAGCCTCTTTTTCGGCTAGATCTATCAATGCGTGCTGGAGTCTCCGCAACTCTTTATCAATAAAGTCTATTTCATCTCGCAGCCAGAGACGCATGTCAGTGGCAACCTGATCATTTCTTGATCTTCCTGTATGTAGTTTTTTCCCAATATCACCAATCTCTTCAGTAAGAGCAGATTCCAAATTCATATGAACATCTTCTAAATCCAGTCTCCACTTAAAGCGCCCTTTTTCGACCGACGCTTTGATGATATCAAAGCCTTTTCTTATAGCGTCAAGCTCCTCAGCCGATAGGATTCCTATGCTGGTGAGCATCTCTGCGTGGGCAATGGAGCCTTGTATGTCATGGAGAGCTAGCTTTTGATCGAATTCAATCGATGCCGTGAATTTAGCAACAAAGTCATCTGTCGCCTCACTGAAACGGCCGCCCCAGGCCTGATTAGTATCTTTTTTGTTGCTCATTATTAGAAAAACTCTTGTTTATGGTGACTAATAGCTATCTGCGATGTTCTTTATAGTAGACTTTTTTGATTATAGCAAAACGCAAGTTACTATATACAAACAAGAGTAATTATATTTACCTTTGTAGGTCGAAATACTCTGCAGGGACTTTCAATAAATCTAACAACTTAGCAAGCTCCTGCGACTTTATTTCTGATAGGAATATCTGCCCTTAAGTCAATCTGGTATAATTATATTCCTCATAGTGTATTGGTTGTTATAATTCATGAGCTTACCGTTAACTGACGCACCTCTAGTTCGCATTGCAACTCGACAAAGCCCTCTGGCGCTTTGGCAGTCTAACTATGTAAAATATCAGCTTCAGCATATTTATCCCAATATTTCAGTTGAGCTGGTTGGCTTCACGACACGTGGCGATAAAATACTCGATACTGCCCTATCAAAAGTGGGCGGGAAAGGACTGTTTGTTAAGGAGCTTGAGGTTGCTCTTCTTGAAGGCCTTGCTGATATTGCCGTGCATTCCATGAAAGATGTCCCAATGGAATTTCCTGCAGGTCTTGGTTTGCAGGTTATTTGTGAACGTGAAGACCCGACAGATGCTTTTGTATCTAATAATTATATGTCTCTAGAGGATTTGCCAGAAGGAAGCTGTGTTGGCACATCCAGTTTGCGGAGAAAAACTCAGCTTTTAGAATGCTTTCCAGGTCTTAATATAAAGGATTTGAGGGGTAACGTTAATACCCGCTTAGGTAAACTTGATAACGGTGCATATGATGCCATCATTCTTGCTACAGCAGGACTGGTAAGACTGGGTCTATCAGAGCGAATCCATCAACGTATAGCACCAGAAAAATTCTTACCCGCAGGAGGGCAGGGGGCAATCGCCATTGAGTCTAGGCTTGGTGATGAAAGGATAAATAAATTGTTGGCTCCCCTAAACCATGGACCTACAGCTCATTGCGTTATGGCAGAGAGAGCAATGAATTGTTACCTTCAAGGCGGATGCCAAACGCCTATTGCCGCATATGCAGTTCTTACAGGTCAAAATCTTGATCAAATATGGCTGAGAGGCCTAATAGGGTCATCTGATGGAAAAAAGGTCATTCGTAACGATGTTAGGGGCATGGCTGGGGATGCAGCAAAATTAGGTATCGATTTGGCTGAAAAGCTTTTAGACCAAGGTGCTCGAGATATCCTCAAGCAAGCTCACAGAGATAGCCAGTAGGTGGAAAATTTAAATGAGTTACAGGCCCTGCTTGTAAGGCCTATTCAGCCTGATGCTCATAACAAAGATTCACTTTTATCCCAAATAACTTTAAAGGGCGCTGTGCCTCACCATTACCCTGTTATGAAAATAACTCCCCTAGAGAGTCTTTTTAAAGGTGATTTGATTAGCCGGCATCTTTTGAGTATATGCACATATGATCGCGTAATATTCGTTAGTCGTGCGGCTGCATTTTTTGTCTTTGACTGGTTGAAGCGTAATGCAGTAGATTATTCAGATGGCTTAGCCGCTGGACCACGATATTATGCTATTGGAAAATCGACTGCGACTGCGTTAAAGTTGTACGGTGTTAATGCAGAGTTCCCAAACCGAGAATTCAGCAGTGAGGGGCTGCTTGCGCTGCCTTCATTGCAGAAGCCATCTGATGAAAAGATATTAATTTTTTCTGGCGTAGGCGGTCGTAAATTGTTGCCTGATCAGCTGTATAATCGTGGCGCCACTGTTGATAGGTGCGAGTTGTATTGTCGAAGTGCGTCACAAGATTTTTCTAAAGAAATAAACTTTTTAATTTATTCAGACCAATTAAATGTAATTATTGTTCATAGTGGTGAGCTGCTCGATAGCCTAGTATCTCAGGTATTAGGTGAAGGTTTATGTAAATTAATGCAATTGCCTTTATTGGTTCCTAGTGAAAGAGTTGCATTGCTAGCAAATAAAATGGGCTTTAAGAATATAGTTTGCTCCTCTTCAGCGGCTGCTGAAGATATGATTTTAGCTTTACATGAGTGGCACAATAATCGCTGGTAAGCGTAAGATGGGGCATGTGCTTTTATTGCCTAACTCAGTCTTAGGTGAAATTAAAATAAATCTATCATATTCAATATTTGGAGGTTAAATAATTGCAGGATAAAGACGAAAAATTGAAAAAAAAAAATCTGCTACCACATAAAAGAACTTCATCCGGAAGGTTCTTACTGAGGGTAATTTTTACAGCAGTTTTTTTCGCACTTCTTTTATCCCTCAGTATGGGAGGCTGGATAATCTATCAACTTCAACAACAGCAATTAATAGATCAAGTGGCCGCAAAAAAATATCAAATTTATAGTGAAAATTTCATAAGAAAGATTGATAAAAAACAAAATGAAAATCTAAATAAACTTGCCTTGCAAGGCGACATAATTGATTCCTTGGAGTCACAAGTTAGCTTAAATGCCCAACGTTTAAGAGAATTCTCCTTTGCTTCAAAAGAAGCTAGATTGCTAGCAGAGGTTGAGCATCTTGTTCGGCTCACTAACCATCATCTTATTTCTGATAAAAATCCTGTAAATACAGTTAAATTGCTAGCTTCAATAGCTAAAATCTTGAAGAATTTAGAAGGTTTCGGTGTGTTGGGAGCTCGAGAAGCCGCAGCTCAGGGAATATTGGCGCTAGGCTCCATTCAAGTGATCGATAGAGAGGATTTGTACACCCAGCTTGGCGTGCTATCAGATCAATTATCTCAGATGCCGATGCCCAACTATAAGCAGGAATTTGAAGTTAACAGTAAAGATGTAAGCCCTATGCGCCAAACTGATGAATGGAGAGAGAAATTTATTGATAGTTTCAGCTCAGCTCTTTCTGCTCTGAAAAATTTAGTGCGCATTAGAAGGTTTGACATACCCTTATCTTCGATTCCAACTGAAGTTGAGAGGCAGTATTTAAAGTATAGCTTGGCTGCGTTGCTCGAGCACGCTCAGATAGGCCTATTGCGCGAAGAAGTGATAATTTACAGAGGAAGTTTGCAGAAAGCCAGAGGGATGCTTGTGCGGCATTACGGTGAATCCAGTAGGTTGATCTTACCTTATATAGAGCAGCTGGAGCAGCTTGAAAGAAGAGATATCATCCAAAAATTACCTGATATTTTTCAAGAGCTAGAAGTGCTAAGGAGCTATATAGATGGTCAGTATGATGCCGGTGCACTAAAAGCAGTCAAGAGAGATTTGCAGTGAGGCGGATATTTCTGATCGCAATTATTACTGCGCTTCTTGGCGGCCTGGTGGCATGGCAAATGAGCAAAAATCTTGGCTATGTCCTACTTTCCTATGGAAATTATTCTATTGATATGAGCCTTTGGACTTTTTTCTTGATTATAACCATCCTTGCGGTATTTTTTGTAGTGCTCAGAAGTCTGATCAGATTTTTTTTCGTGTCTAGGAAAATTTACTCCAAGCCACAAATTATCTCCGAAGATTCTCGCCATGACTAAAAAATAGATCCTGGGAAGTTGTCTTTATAAAATGTAATCAGAGATTCAAAATTTTTATTGCTTAAATTTGAGGTCCCGCTTTAATTATTTTTCGTGAGACATTGTATTTCTGAATATTGTCGATAAACAGTTTAGCCAGCTTAAGTGCTTGTGCATCATAAGCCTCCTTGTTTTTCCAGGTATCTCTAGGGTTAAGAAAGCTAGTATTAACTCCGGGAATACTCACTGGTATTTCTAGGTTGAGTACTGGCAATTTAACAGTTTCAGTACCCTCTAGGTCACCATTTTGTATTGCGGCAATAATGCCTCTTGTTACTGGAATTGGAAAGCGTGATCCCGCTCCATCAGATGCCCCAGATCCTCCAGTCCACCCTGTATTAACCAAGTATACCTTGCTTGCAAACTGGTCAATATGCTTCATCAGCAATTCTGCATAAACTTTTGCAGGCCTAGGCATAAATGGTGCACCAAAGCAGGTGGAGAATGTAAGTTGAATACCTTTTTCACCTCCCATTTCAGTTGATCCTACACGCGCAGTGTAACCGCTAAGGAAATGATAAGCCGCAGCCTCCTTGGATAGTATTGACACAGGAGGTAGCACGCCTGAGACATCGCAGGTAAGAAAAATGACATTTTTTGGTTCGCCAGCTCTATTGTCCTTGCTACGCAAATCTACATGCTCTAGCGGATAGCTGCAGCGACCGTTCTCTGAAAGTGAAGTGTCATCATAGTCTGCGGTTCGATGTTCATTTACTGTAATGTTTTCTACGATAGCCCCAAAGCGAATTGCGTCCCAAATCACAGGCTCATTTTTTTTGCTTAAGTTAATTGTTTTGGCGTAACAGCCGCCTTCCATGTTGAATACGGCACCTTTTGTCCAGCCATGCTCGTCATCACCAATTAAGTATCGTTCAGGATCAGCAGACAGGGTAGTTTTTCCTGTTCCAGAGAGACCAAAAAATAGACATACATCACCATCTTTTCCCACATTAGAGGCGCAATGCATCGGCATGACATCTTTTTCGGGCAATAGAAAATTTTGCACCGAGAACATAGCTTTTTTCATTTCCCCTGCATATTTAAGGCCAGCAATTAATACTTTTCGCTGGCTGAAATTAATGATTCCTACTGCCTCGCTGTTAGTCCCATCACGCACTGGATCGCACGTGAAATTAGCAGCATGAAGAATTTTCCATGGCTCCTTGTTGGACGAGTTGTACTTTTCTGGACGAATAAACATATTGCGAGCGAACAAATTGTGCCAGGCAGTCTCGGTGGTAACTTCAACAGGTAAATAATGATCAGGATCCTGCCCTACATGTAGATGAGAAATATAGCGGTCTTTTTGAGCTATATAATTTTCCACACGAACCCATAAATCATTAAATTTATCTTGATTGAAAGGTCGATTCACCGGACCCCATGCTATAGAATTTTTACTACTAGATTCTTCAACTATAAAGCGATCTGCCGGCGAACGCCCAGTACGGTGGCCAGTAACTGATAAAAATGCTCCCGTATCAGCAAGGTGACCTTCTTCATTTTTAAGGGCAAGCTCTATTAGCTTGGCAGAACATAGATCTTTAAATACGGTCACAGTTGAGTTTTCTGTAGATGTCATTGTTGTTAGTCCTGTTAAAGAGTTCTAATCGTATTTTAGTATAATTGATGCCACTTATTTGTCTGTAGGTCTTAACAAGATGGATTAGGGCAGTAGAATACAGGAATTATGACAGAAAAATACCCACTAGTGGAGTCTTGGTGATAAATTTAGAGACAGCTTTGACTATTGAATTTTTGGTGCTGGTATAAATCAATAAATCC
>JBLHWD010000019.1:0-10350 GCA_047628995.1 Saprospiraceae bacterium
TATCGTGGCAAAGCTAATCATCAGACTTAGCTGCATTGCATTCGGTTTTATGCCGACTGGCGCGTTAATTTTGCTGACTTCGTGAACATGTAGCTAGATCATTGGCCTGCTGTAATTTTTGTGTAAAAACTTATTTTATAAGCCCTCAAATTTACCCCCTCCGACGATTGTTCTGTTAAAATTTGCCGTTATGGATGTAACAACAATTCTTGGACCACTCAACTCTGCCCAACGAGATGCCGTTAGCAGTACTGAAAAGCATTTACTGGTACTTGCTGGCGCAGGTAGTGGTAAAACTCGTGTGCTAGTACATCGAATTTCTTGGTTAGTACAGGTTGAAAATCTCTTGCCTCGTAGTATCTTGGCTGTAACCTTTACTAACAAAGCAGCAAAAGAAATGCGAACCCGTTTGGCAGATATGCTGGGTTCTTCTTCCTCGAGTATGTGGGTAGGCACTTTTCACGGCCTTGCTCATAAGTTGCTAAAAATGCACTGGCAAGACGCGGGTTTACCAGAGAATTTTCAAATATTAGATAGCGATGACCAGCTGAGACTGGTGAAGCGGGTTTATCAGGCGCTTGGTATAGATGATAGCAAGTGGCCATATAGGCAAGCTCAGGGGTTTATCAACAAACAAAAAGACGAGGGCTTGCGATCAAAAAAACTTCCACCGGCTGAAGACCCTTATCAGCGCATTATGCTACAAATTTATGAGGCTTATGAAGAAGCATGCCTAAGATCAGGGATGGTAGATTTTGGTGAACTGCTTTTGCGGGCATACGAACTATGGCTTAATAAACCTGAGCTATTATCTCACTATCAACAGCGTTTTGGTCAAATTTTGGTGGACGAGTTTCAAGATACAAATGCAATTCAGTATGCTTGGCTTAGATTGTTGGCGGGAGAGACTGTTAGAATTACCGCGGTGGGCGATGACGATCAGTCTATTTACGGTTGGCGCGGAGCAAAAGTAGAAAACATCCTAAATTTCAATCGTGATTATCCTGAAACAGCCACAGTAAGGCTTGAGCAAAACTATCGCTCAACCAAAAATATATTATCTGCTGCTAATGCAGTCATCTCTCATAACACTGATCGGCTAGGAAAAAGTCTTTGGACTGAAGAGATTGAGGGTGAGCCCATTTCTCTTTATGCGTCTTTTAATGAGCATGATGAAGCTCGTTTTATTGCTGAATGCCTCAATGATTGGGTTGAAAAGGGAGGCATGCGCAGCGAAGCCGCTATTTTATATCGGTCTAATGCGCAATCTAGAGTACTAGAGGAAGCCTTATTGCGCTTACAAATTCCATATAGAATTTATGGAGGCCAAAAGTTCTATGAGCGACAGGAAATACGAAATGCACTGGCATATTTGCGGCTAGTTGTTAATCGTAATGATGATGCTGCATTTGAGCGAGTAGTTAATACTCCTACACGAGGAATAGGAGATAAAACAGTTCAAATATTAAGACGACTTGCCCGCCATGAAGGCATACCTATGTGGAGTGCAGGTGAAAAAGCAATAACAGAAAAAGATCTGTCTGGTCGAGCTGCTACGGCAGTCCAGTCTTTTATGAACTTGGTGGACAAACTAGACAGTGATAGCGCAAGTGAACTTTTGCCAGAACAGGTAGATAATATAATTGCTGGATCAGGATTGATTGAGTTTTGTCGCCAAGAAAAGGGTGATCGAGGTCAATCTAGGGTAGAGAACTTACAAGAGCTCGTGGTTGCTTGTCGTGGCTTTGAGCCAGAAGATGCAGACCAGAGCGCTCTACCGCAGTTTCTTGATCAGGCGGCACTAGATGCTGGCGATAGACAAGCAGGGGAAGACGAAGACGCAGTCCAGCTCATGACGCTACATTCATCAAAAGGACTGGAGTTTCCCGTAGTCTTTTTAGCTGGGATGGAAGAGAATTTATTTCCCCACCGAATGTCTGTAGAGGATCCTGTTCGGCTGCAAGAAGAGCGTCGTCTTGCATATGTCGGGATCACTCGTGCTATGAAAAAGCTGTATCTTACTTTTGCTGAATCACGTCAACAGTATGGGACAGAAAGCTATAACAGTGTTTCTCGTTTTGTGCGTGATATCCCTTCTGAGCATATAGAGGAAGTAAGGCTAGGAAGACAGATAGCGCGACCTACTAGTTACGCAAAAAAAATACCAACTAAATTAAGCGACCAAGGTACAGAAACTGGTTTAGCTCTAGGCCAGAGGGTAGCTCATAAAATTTTTGGTGAGGGCGTTATTTTAAGCTTCGAAGGAAACGGTCCTAATGCCAGGATACAGGTAAATTTTTCTCAAGTGGGTAGCAAGTGGCTAGTGCAGTCGTACGCTAAGCTCACGCCTGTATAAAATTATGATTTTTACTAGAGATGCATCCTTATGCCTATAATCAAAAATTCTCCCAAGTCGGCCTTAATTTTATTTTGCATACTTATATTGGCTGCCTGCAGCGGATCTGAAAAAAACAAAGCACTCGATGAAGCGGCGCATTCATCTACAAAAAAAATTTATAACTGGAAGTTGGTAACTACTTGGCCAAAAAATCTTCCCGGACTCGGATTAGCCGCAGAAAATTTTTCAGCTTTAGCGAAAAAAATGAGCGGAGGTCGTCTTCAGGTTAAGGTTTATGGTGCAGGTCAGTTGGTGCCGGCCTTAGAAGTTTTTGATGCTGTTTCTCAAGGCACCGCTGAGATGGGTCACGGTGCGGCATATTACTGGAAAGGAAAAACACAAACAGCAGCGCTGTTTACCACAGTGCCTTTTGGGCTTAATGCTCAAGAAATGAACAGCTGGCTTCACTATGGAGGAGGCATGGACTTATGGCGGGAGCTATATGAGCCGTTTAATCTTGTTCCCTTGGCTGCAGGAAACACTGGCGTACAAATGGCAGGATGGTTTAATCGAGAAATTACAGGCCTAAAAGACCTAAAAGGTCTAAAAATGAGGATTCCAGGGATCGGCGGTGAAGTTATCAGCCAGCTTGGTGTTGAGACCGTCAACATACCTGGCGGCGAACTCTACACCGCGATGCAGACTGGTGTAATTGACGCTACTGAGTGGGTGGGTCCGTATAATGATCTTGCGTTAGGCTTTCATCAGGTGGCCAAATATTATTATTATCCCGGTTGGCAGGAGCCAGGCCCCACGCTTGAGTTAATTGTTAACAAGCAAGCTTACGACTCTCTTCCCCAAGACTTGCAGTCAATTATTGAGGGGGCTGCACGAGCAATAAACCAAGACATGCTAGACGAATACACAGCTCGAAATCAGGCAGCACTAGATGTATTAGTGGACACTCATCATGTACAGCTGAGAAAACTTCCTGATGATGTGCTGTTAGAGCTGCATAGAATCACTCGAGAGGTGCTAAAAAATATGGTGTCGGAGGACCCTAAATTTAATAAAGTTTATGAGTCCCAGCGAGCCTTTAAGGAGCAGATAAAAAAATACCACAAGATTTCTGAGCAGGCTTATTACCGGGCGCGTGAGCTAGAAAATAAAAAGCAGTAAAGCTAACAGTTTATTTTCGCCAGAACATAGGGGTAAAGAGCACTAATAATGCGAATATTTCAAGACGACCTAAGATCATCCCGAAACAAAGCACCCACTTTGCAAATACATTAATATCCCCATAATGTTCTGAAACTGCGCCAAGACCAGGGCCTAAGTTATTTAAGGAAGCGGCCGCAGCTGACCAAGCGGTGGCGTAGTCTAAGCCAGAAGCCATTAATAGCAGAAGCATGAGATAAAACACCGCAAGATAAATGCCGAAAAAAGCCCAAATGCCGTCAGTAACAGAGCGAGGAATATTTTTGCTCTTAATTTTTACCTGAAAGACCCCATTTGGATGAATAAGCTTATGGATGTGACACATAACCTGCTTTGCAATTACCAGCATCCTCCCTACCTTGATGCCACCCGCCGTGGATCCTGCACAGGCACCAAAAAAAGAAAAGAACACTAAAAAAAATGGCAGAAAGCTTGGCCACGTACTAAGTTCATCTGTGACAAAACCAGTAGTTGTCATGATTGACACAAACTGAAATATGCCATGGTATAAGCTCTCACTTTGGCCATATGTGCCGTTCAAATAGAGGCATGCAGAAACTAGAATAGAGCCACCTAGAAGGATTGTTAAGTAAAGTCTGGCTTCTTGATTGTGGAGATAATGAAAGAGAGATTTTCTTATCCATGCATAATAATGTAAGCCAAAGCTCAGTCCGGACAAAACCATGAAAATAGTGCAAATACCTAAGATAGCTGGGTTACTATTGAAAAACCCCATACTCGCATCATGAGTTGAAAAACCACCTATAGCGACAGTGGAAAAGCTATGTGAAAGAGCATCAAAAAAATTCATACCGGCTATCCAGTAAGCTATAAGACAAGATAGTGTTAGGCATATATAAATAATAAACAGTACTTTTGCAGTTTCTTGGATACGAGGGGTAAGCTTGTTGTCGACCGTTGCTCCAGTTGAACCTGCGCGGTATAGCTGTATGACACCAACACCAAGCATCGGCATAACTGCGATAGCTATTACTACTATGCCTATGCCACCAAGCCACTGTAATTGCTGGCGATAATAAAGAATAGATTTAGGGAGAACATCCAGCCCTGAAATGACGGTTGCCCCAGTTGTAGTAAGGCCGGACATAGATTCAAATACAGCATCTGTAAAAGACAGATTAATGGCATCAGCTAAATAAAATGGTAGTGCTCCAACGATGCCTAGTTCTAGCCAAAACATTACGGTGATTAAGAACCCGTCACGAGTACGCAGCTGAACATTTTTCTTGCTAAATGGGAGCCACATAAGCATCCCTATAAAAAAAATAATAACAAAAGACAAGAAAAAAACTTGATGCGTAGTATCACCATAGATGCTGGCAACTAAGATAGGGGGCAGCAGTGTTAGGCTGAATATCATCATCAGCATGCCAAGAACTTTTGAGATCATTGAAAAGTTCATAATTTTATTATCAGCGCCTTTGGCTTTATAAATTATTTATTTTGTTTGTTTACACAAAAATTCAATATTTGACTCAGAAGAAATTAAAGCCAACCGAGAAAAGCTGTGCAACTTCCTTGGTTTGTTTTTTATCCACCACGAACAAAATAGCGTGATCATCGCTGCGTATCACTGTGTCGTGATGTGCAATCAAAACCTCTCCGCTTCTAACAAGCGCTGCTAGTGTAACTCCAGATGGGAAGTTAATATCTCCAATGGCTCGATCCACAACTTTGGACGACTTGAGATCGCCATGTACGATGATCTCCATAGCCTCGGCTGCACCTCTTCGCAAAGAGTTAGCGCTTACAGTGTCCCCCTTTCTAACGTGTGCCAAGAGAATGCTAGTTGTTGCTTGTTGAGGCGAAATGGCTATATCAATTGCGCCTCCTTGAATTAAGTTTGCATAGACTGGGTTATTAATTAAAGTCATGACGCTTCGCACACCAAGTCGCTTCGCTAGCAGCGAGGCCATGATGTTGACTTCATCATCATTCGTTAAGGCAAGAAAAACGTCTGTCTTATCAATATTTTCTTCTAGTAGTAAATCTTGATCAGCGCCAGAACCATGAAGCACGAGCGTATTATTGAGGCGTTCTGATATGTGCTGACATCGTTCCTCAGAGTACTCAATAATTTTTATATCGTGGTCTTCTTCAAGTGTTTTCGCAACGTGATATCCGATGTTGCCACCTCCTGCGATGATCAGCCGACGATAAGGGTTGTCTAGTCTGCCAAGTTCGCCCATAACCTTGCGTATATTTTTCTTTGCAGCAATGAAAAAAACCTCATCGTTTTCTTCGATAACAGTATTGCCTTGAGGAATAATTGGTCGATCTTTTCGGAAAATGGCAGCTACTCTAGCGTCAGCTTTAGGCATATGTTCTCGTAGTAGCTTTAATTCTTTTCCAAGCAGGGGCCCTCCTTGCGCTACTTTAACTGCTACTAACTGAGCTAGGCCGTTTGCATAATCTAACACCTGTAGTGCGCCTGGCTGCTTGATGAGTCGACAGATGTAATTTGTTACCACCTTCTCTGGAGATATAATAAGATCAACTGGGAAGTTTTTGTCATGAAATAAAAGGTCGCGATATTTTTTTGATGTATAGCTGGCGCTTCCCACTCGAGCTATTTTTGTGGGAGTACGAAATAAAGAATGAGCGACCTGACAGGCAATAATATTTAGTTCATCGCTTTTGGTCACAGCGACCAGCATATCCGCGTCCTCTATGCCAGCTTTCCTTAACGTGTCTGGGTGTGAGCCCATCCCGTGCACCACTCTTATGTCAATTCGCTCTTGTAGCCCTTGTAATTTTTTCTCATTTAAATCTATTACTGAAATATCATTTGATTCTCCTGACAGGTGCTGAGCCAGTGTTGTGCCTACTCGACCAGCTCCAACAATTACTATTTTCATAATAGATATTCCTTAACGCTCACCAAAGAAGTCATTTTTGCTATTAGTTTTTAGTGGTATTCAATTCATTTTTTTGGTGCTGCTCGTTTGTGCTTTACATTTTTGTGCTTTTTCGTAGCAGAGCGTAATAAAACCCATCATGGCCGCCGGTTTTCGGCAGCAATTGTAGTCCTGTTGAGGTTTTTATACCCACATCAAGATTTATTTTTTCCGACGCTGCTCCCGGTGTACAGCTGATAAAGTTTGAAATCACTTCATCATTTTCCTGTGGTAATGTAGAACAAGTAGCATACAGCAGGATCCCATTATCCCTCAGTAGCGGCCAAAGTGCTTTTAGTAGCGTTAATTGCAATATAGCAAGTTTATCAATATCTGTCGGTTTGCGCAGTAACTTCACATCGGGGTGTCGACGAATTACCCCTGTTGCCGAACAAGGAGCATCAAGTAAGATACGATCAAATGGCACGCCATCCCACCAAGCCTTTGTTTCAACGGCATCACAAGCAATCAGCTCTGCCTCCAAGTCAAGACGAACTAAATTTTCTTTTACGCGTTCTAATCGTTTTTCTGAAATATCGATAGCTACGAGATTAGTATTTTTTTTATTTTTTGATTCGAGTAACTCTAAAATATGACAGGTTTTTCCACCAGGAGCACAACAAGCATCAAGAATTCGCTGATCTGATTGTAGATCAAGAAAATACGCAGATAGCTGACCCGCCTCGTCCTGAACACTAACAGCACCGTTTGAAAAACCAGGTAACTTCATTACATCTACAGGGCTTTCTAAAGAAACTCCATCACAGCTAGTATGTTTAGCAGTTCCAAATATTGAGTTTGATTGTTTTGTTTTTGGTTTACCCTAAGAGTCATCGGAGGTTGAGTATTATTTGCTTCGATGATCGAATCGACATGGTCTGGCCAAGACTCTTGCCATAGCTTAACAAGCCAGCTTGGATGAGCAGTTTGAAAGGCTACACGATCCTCTAAATCCAAATCTAATTCTATTCTTTCGCGTAGGAAGCGACGCAATACAGCGTTTACTAATCCCGTAGCCCATGGTTTGGTCAATACCTTGCATGCGTTAACTGCCTCATTTACTGCTGCATGAGAAGGGATGCGTGTTTCTAGTAACTGATAAATGGCACATGCGATAACTGCTTCAAGATCTCGATCTTTCTTTTTAAACGGTTTTGTCAGCAAAAGACCCAAATAGCATGACAGTACAGGATAGTAACGTAGAGTGCCGTAACATAACTGCTGCATTAAACCGCGATCTGATTCATCAACTTTGGCGATATAGAGAGGCACTAATTTACTTAGGGACCCTTCATTATGAAGGATGCTAGTGATTATATGCACAGCGGCAATTCTAGCATTCATTGGTCATGACCTTTCTGCCCAAAAATGCCGCCAGGGGTAAAATACAACGCCTTTGAGCGAAGCACTTCTGATGCTTGTAAGCGTTTTTTCCCAGGCATTTGAAGCTCAGTTATGAGCAAGGTTCCTTGCCCCGTGCTCACTAAAACCCCGGAATTATCGGCATTAACTATAGTTCCAGGAGCAACCCCCTGGCACCCTAAACCTAACTGTGCTCGCCAAATTCGAATGCGTTCTCCATTTAGAGTGGTGTATGTAACCTGCGAGGGATTAAATGCTAGAATTTTATGAAATAGTTTTTTCGATGTCATTGACCAGTCCAGTAAAGCTTCATCTTTACTGATCTTTTTTGCATAGCTGCTTAAAGTACCATCTTGCTTAATGGCAACGACTTTATGTTGTGCTATTTTATTTAGTGTAAGCAACAAAGCAGGGGGCCCCAAAGTTGACATTTTCTGCTGAAGAGATCCACCTGTTTCATGAGTGTTGATTTTACATATTGCGTAATCCAGCATATCTCCTGTATCTAGTCCGGCATCCATTTGCATGATAGTAATGCCACTTTGTTTGTCTCCTGCCTCTATGGCTCTTTGTATTGGAGCTGCGCCACGCCATTTAGGAAGAAGCGACGCATGAACATTAATACAACCATACTTAGGTATCTCTAAAATTTCTGGGGGCAACAATAAACCATAGGCAACAACGATTATTAGGTCTGGTTTAAGATTTGCTAAAATGCTCTTTTCCTCAGAATTTTTTAGGCTCAGAGGTTGATATATTGGAAGCCCCATTTCTTGTGCTAATATTTTTACGGGACTAGAGGCTAGCTTTTTTCCTCGACCTGCTGGTCGATCTGGTTGAGTATAAACCGCTATAACCTCATGAGAGCATGTGCTCCCCATGAGGACTTTTAGGTGTTGAGAGGAGAATTCGGGAGTGCCAGCAAATATAATACGCAATAGAGTGACCCTTTTGGCTGTAATTATACGTCGTTATGATGATGGATTATCATAACGACGGTTTTTCTCCAGTTTCTTCTTGAGCCGCTCATGTTTTAAAGGAGATAAGTAATCTACAAATAACTTGCCGTTTAAATGATCGATCTCGTGTTGTATGCATACGGCCAATAAGCCATCAGGCTCCAGCTCAAAAACGTCGCCCTCTCTATTTAAAGCCTTAACGCGAATACATTTGGGGCGATCAACAATTTCAGTAAATCCAGGAACAGAAAGACAGCCTTCTTCGGTTGGACAGGTTGATTTATCTAATATATTAATTGTTGGATTAATCATTATAAGTGGGTCATCCCCGTCTCTATATAAATCGATGACCACTATGCGTAAATGAACATTAACTTGCGTAGCAGCGAGGCCAATACCAGAAGCTTCATACATCGTTTCAAGCATATCATCGATTAGTTTTTGTGTGGCGCCATCTATCTTTGCAACAGGTTTAGCTATCGTTCGAAGACGTGCGTCGGGAAATTCTAGAATATTTAATAATGACATGTTTTTAACGAGCTTCTGGCCATTAGGTGTTAACCACTGCTAACATATGCCGTTCATATAAGTAATTAAGGAATTATACACAATGAGCAAGCCATTTGTTGCAATTCTTATGGGGTCAGATTCTGACCTGCCTGTGATGGAGTCATGTATTGAGATTTTGCAAAAATTTAATGTACCTTTTGAGGTTAAAATAACCTCTGCTCACCGCACTCCTGAAGCGACACATAACTTTGTTAAAGAGGCCGATCGAAACGGTTGTGCGGCCTTTATTTGTGCAGCAGGAATGGCCGCGCATTTGGCGGGTGCAGTGGCAGCAAACACGCTGCGTCCAGTAATTGGAGTACCTATTAATGCTTCCATGGATGGATTGGATGCTTTGCTTTCAACAGTGCAGATGCCAGGGGGAATACCAGTTGCCACCGTTGCTATTGGTAAAGCCGGAGCTAAAAATGCAGCGTACCTTGCTATACAAATCATCGCAGTTTCTAACACCACCTTGCATCAAGCCCTTATTGACGAGCGAGAATCTAATGCTCAGATAATTTTAGAAAAAGATGCTGCCCTGCAAGAGAAGTTAAACAAACATTGAGCGAGCATTTATGATGAATGCCTCTGCTTGTAGCTCCGCACAGATAAAAGCGGCCGCAGCTGTTCTTAACGCGAACGGAGTGATTGCTTACCCCACTGAAGCCGTTTGGGGGCTCGGATGCAATCCCTTTTCGGAAAGTGCTGTTGAACGAATATTGGGGATGAAGCTACGACGACGAGGAATGGGGTTAATTCTTATAGCTAAAGATATCGAACAATGCTTTCCATTTTTGACAAACTTGTCTTCACAGGAATTAGATAGATTGCAAGAAAGTTGGCCGGGACCTCAAACATGGCTAGTCCCTAATAATAACGTAGCGCCCTCATGGATTACTGGTGACAACAACACATTAGCACTTCGTGTAACTAATCACCCGGTCGCTGCAGCCCTTTGTGCTGAGTTTGATGGACCATTAGTTTCAACATCAGCTAATCCCCA
>JBLHWD010000020.1:0-10137 GCA_047628995.1 Saprospiraceae bacterium
CTTCGATAGTACGTCCCCAGTGGGCCAAAGCATCTACACTGGATTCTAGTACCGCTTTAGCTTCATCAGAATCACTTTGTGCTTTACCGACAACAAAAGAGCCGTCTGCGCGCACAAAGAAAGTGTCTGTCATAGTTCCGCCTGCATCGATCCCTAGGACCTCGACGGGGTTAGTTAAATCGTTCAATTTTAAATCCTCTATTTATGAGTTTCTAACTTCATATTTTCTATAAAAATTATTTCAAGGTGCTTAATATTATTATTTAGCTTGCCTTGAAAGCAGAAAATACCCTCAAAAAACTAACTTTTATAATTGCAAATCTAGCGTTTAAATACCCTTTAAAATCATAGATTTATAATTACAACCAATAAGAAAATCCCGCATTTCACCCCCTCAATTAGTGCTTGTGATGGGCACACGTATATCAAATCGGACACGAATTAAAGCATGAGAACTTAAGTCTGTCCAATGTATTTATCACCAATATTGCTATGTTTAACTCACAAAAAATATCAACCTTAGCTGAATCATTGGGGCTAACACCCATTAATACGTTAAAGGGCATCCAAAAAATAAATTAGCCGTACGTTTGATAAAGAGGCATTACAGCTATCTTGCGCCTGTGGTATATTATTTAAAATTAATCGCTTTTTCTTTAAACAAGGAAGTCAGTTTGCCTCTACCAAAAAGTCGTTTAAGTTTGCTTAATGAAGACCCTCAATCAAAAGTACTTCTAGGAATTAAAAGAGGCATCGAAAAAGAGAGCTTGCGTGTAACTCCCGCTGGAACACTGGCACAAACACCCCATTCTCCATTATTGGGTTCTGCTCTCACACATCCACAGATAACTACTGATTTTTCAGAAGCGCTGCTTGAATTTATCACCCCTCCATTAACAGACGCTGGGGAGGTATTACAAACGTTAGAAGATATTCATCGTTTTACATATCGCAATATTGGCGATGAAATACTCTGGACTAGTAGCATGCCCTGTCAGCTAAATGGTGAAAGCAACATTCCTGTTGGGGAATACGGATCATCAAATATTGGGGCAATGAAGCATACATATAGACTAGGACTAGGCCATCGCTACGGACGCTTAATGCAAACCATAGCAGGCATACATTACAATTTTTCGGTTCCTGATGAGCTAATGCAAATCCTTAGAGAGAAAGAAGGGTCCATATTGTCTTTTCAAGACTTTAAAACAGAAAATTATTTTTCTCTGATACGGAATTTTCGTCGTCATTTCTGGTTGCTGTTATATCTCTTTGGTGCATCGTCAGCAATTTGTCGTAGTTTTGTTAAGGGGCGAGATCACCAGTTAGTTCCATTTGATGCAGATAAGCATAGTCTCTATCTTCCTTACGCTACATCTCTAAGAATGAGTGATTTAGGCTATCAGAGCAAGGCTCAGGACAACCTAGTGGTCTGCTACAATAGCCTTCAAAATTATATAAAGACACTTAGGGGCGTACTGATAAAGCCTTATCCAGGTTATGAATCAATCGGATTAAAAAATAGCAATGGAGATTACAAACAACTTAATCTTAATATATTACAAATAGAAAATGAGCTTTATAGCCCAATTCGTCCAAAACGATCGACATGCACAGGGCAAACTCCACTGCAGGCTTTACGAGAAGAAGGAGTAGAGTATATAGAAGTCCGTTGCATTGACCTTAACCCATTTTTGCCACTTGGAATTGATCGTGCACAAATGGATTTTTTGGATATCTTTCTATTGACCTGTTTACTCTCGAAAAGCGCCCCCACAGATCAACATGAATATAATCATATATTAGAAAACCAAAGATTAATGGTGTCAAAAGGGAGAAGTCCCGGACTTATGCTTCACAGCCCAGAAGGAATGAGGTCTTTTTCGGGCTGGAGTCATTCTATTTTTGAAGAAATGCGTCCAGTTGCGCAGCTGCTTGATCAGCAGCACCAAACGAGTCGTTACCAAACAGCTCTCGAAAAATTAGAACTTCTAATTGATAATCCCTCTCTTACACCTTCTGCGCAAATTCTACAGACAATGAAAAAAACAGGAAAAACCTATTATAAAGTAGCTATGGAGCAAGCACTAAAAAATCGCGAACATTTTCTAGAGAAAAAACTTTCTCCAGAAATCACCAAAAAGTATACCTTAATGGCTACCGAATCTTTATCTCATCAGAAAAAAATTGAAGAAGCGGACACTTTAAACTTTGATGAATTTCTTAAAGCGTACCGCCAACAATGTAACTTTAAAATATAGACCCTATTACTGGCCGCCTTTTTCATACAAATAAGCACTAGATCGTTCCGTAAGATAAAGCTTAAAACGCCTATCCAGATAATACACAACATGTTTCATGTTTTTCTTGCCTATTAAATCGTAAGCTTTATTTTCTGGGCGATCACACAAATAGAGGCTATCGACAAAATAATTGGTAGCTACGCCCCTAAAAAGTCTATAAGTTTTATGTAGATTAAATATATTTAGTTTAACTAATTGACCTTCTACTTTTAAGCACCAGGTTAATCTTCCCAGTTTCTTGTCCTTACCTTTATATATATATTTTCCCTGCTGAAATTTTTTATCAACAATTGCCATTGATCTCGTGCTTCTATTGCTTGCTCCACCCAGGCCAGTCGGTGAGCCGCCCGGCATCAAAGTCGCATGAGAAGGAACAGATGCTATAAGAAGCGGGGCTAAAAGAATGGGGGTGCAGAGTGCTAACAAAAAACCTTTTATCATTTTCTACTCTCCTTTTATCTTGCTGACATAAAAATAACTTGGGGCTCGCATTCAATATATTTACTGTAATGGAGTATATATTGTTGCATTCTACACGCTCTGAAGTTGTAATCCACTGCGGTCAAGCGCATCTTATTAAAAATATTAGCGGCAACATACTTTCTAATCTGAGGGCGAGAAATGACGAGAAGCAAGCAAACAAATTTTATAGTTTTTATCTTTTGTTTTATTCTAATAGGGGCTGCGCTTTATATGCAACATGTAATGGAACTGCACCCCTGCTACCTTTGCATTACTCAAAGAGTTTTTGTGATTACCACTGGGATCCTTGCTCTATTAGCGCTAGCTCACAATAAAGGTCATAAGGTCTACGGATTATTGATTATGATAAGCGCAGCAGTTGGTGGCTATTTTTCTGCCAAGCAGCTATGGCTCCAAAATCTCCCCATCGATGAAATCCCTGCCTGCGGACCGCCTGCCGAATATTTATTTAATGCTTTCAATTTTAGCGAGGCTTTAAGCATGCTATTACAAGGTGACGGAAACTGCGCCGAAGTACAATGGACATTTATATACATCAGTATTCCTGGGTGGACTTTGATCAGCTTTATACTACTTGCCACGCTCGGGTTTTCTCAACTTGTTCGCAAATACTAAGATGCTTCGAGGGCTTATAGCTTTATTTGTCTTTCAGGGTATTGGCGAATCTATTGTCTATTTTGGGCATTTACCGATACCGGGATCCATTATTGGAATGATACTGCTATTTTTGACCCTTAAGACTAGAGGTCGAAATATCCCGATTGCTCTGGAAAAAACCTCTCATTTAATGATCCGCTATCTTTATTTATTCTTAATTCCAGCCTGTGCCGGGTGCTTTTTTTTAACACAAAGCAATTTTAACGAATGGATTTTTATAGCCTTTAGTATTTTCACATCCACTCTTTTAACAATAATACTTGGAGCCTTATTAATGAACTATATGTTAGCGAGGTATAAAAAAAAACCTGAAGTGCACCCACAATAATGGAGCTAGCAAACTTAACCATTATGTGTCTTGCGACCCTGATAGCGTATAATCTAGCTACCTGGCTATCTAGAGCCAGCAAACCAGAATCTATTGTTCACTCCTTTTTGCACCCTCTGATTATAGGCCCCGTTTTGGTAGCAGGCTTTCTAATGCTAACGGGCATTGATTATCAACAGTACCAAGCAGCCAATAAACCATTTTTTTTATTGCTCGATACGGCAATTGTAGCTTTAGCTATTCCCCTCTATCAGCAATTTTACAACTTTAAAGGATTGGTTAAACCTTTGCTGATAACTTTAATATTTAGCGCCAGTTTTGCCATTATCAGCGCGGTAGGATTAGCCCTCATAATGGGTACTGATACAAACAGCTTACTTTCTATAGCGCCCAAATCCACTACTACGCCAATGGCGCTGCGTATTGCCGAAAAAATTGGTGGAGATTTATCCATGACTGCGGGAATAGTAGTGCTGACTGGCGTAATTGGGGCAATATTTGGGCCAATCTTATTTAATAAACTGAACATCCAAGATGATCGCATCAAGGGATTTATCCTTGGGATTTCTGCTCATGGTATTGGCACTGCAAGAGCTCTTGAAATTAGCCGAAAGTGTGGTGCATTTGCAATACTTGGTCTTGGTGCTACTGGAGCACTTACAGCCTTAATTCTGCCATACATTGTCCTGTTATCGTTAAAATGACAAGATTTAAAAAGTCTGATCAAGTCACCCTAATCAGACTTTTGTCACCACACCACGGATTTATTTTGATATTAGGACTTTTTCCAGCTCCACTTCAAAAATCAGAGTTTTCATTGGTCCGATTGTGGGTAATGACCCTTGGGGACCATAAGCAAGTTCTGGTGGTAAATATAGCTCCCACTTGGCTCCTTCCTTCATTTTTTGCAGCGCCTCTGTCCAGCCAGGAATAACCTGACTAAGATTGATTTCTGCAGCTTCACCGCCATGTTTGGATGAAGCATCAAATTCGCGTCCATCAATGAATTTTCCCCTGTAGTGAACTAAAACACTACTTTCTGCTTCTGGTGATAACCCCAAGCCTGGAATAATAATTTTATACTGTAAACCAGTCTCGGTTGTAAAAACTCCATCTTGAGAACTGTTTTTAGATAAAAACTTTGAGCCTTCTTCCCTATTTTTTTCTGCTGAGGCAGACATCGTTTCTTGATACTTTTCTTTCTTTTCTTTCTGAACAGCATAATAATTTGTCACGACTTTTACCGCATCTTCCTTAGAGATTCGAGGACGCTTATTGTTTAGCGCATCAGCCATACCAAGCGCAAAGGCTTTTTGGTCTATGGCAGTGTCTGACTGAAAAAATTGAAGACCTACATCTCCACCTACTATATAGCTGAATTTTTCAATTTCTGATTCCATTCCTGGTTCTTCTGCTCCAGCACCAGAAAATAATTCTCCGTCTTTAGTCAGTCCTGGTTCAGGGGATTCCTTTTCGCTGCAGGCCATCAAGCTAAACACTGCTGTAAAGATGATAATCAGGTGAGCAAATTTCATATAACTATCCTTTTTTTAAATCTATCTATTTTTGAACATTTCAATAAGTCGATATCATAACTCATAAGCTATTAAAACTTAATTAAGAAACATTTGCATGAAAAAGCAATGGGTTTTCTGCTGACACCTTAGGGGCGTCTAATATGGTCAAATAACTATTAAGGTTAGCTATTTGCCATTCTGTACCTATCACATCATGAGTAGTAAAATCCTGTGTTTGCGTCCAAAAATACAAAATTTCTTGCGTTGTTTTTTCTGCGGCTAACTCTAAATCCTTCAATTGGACAACAACACTAGCGCCATCTTCCATGAGCGCCGATGAGGCCACAAACTTTCTAGCCTGACGCAACGGCTTCACGATACATGCGTCCCATTGCATGATTTTCTCCCATGCTGCAACTAAATCTTTATTTCCAATCTCACTGCCATTGGACCCAAGCCAGCAACATAAGAGTAATATGTTTATATTAGCCTCATAATCATCCTGAAGACTCAAGCATTGGTCTGAAACGCCTGCTCGAGCGTAGTGGGTCAACGAATAAGACCATAAACAGTTTTGTGAATTATTAGCTAGTTTTTTCAAATCGCGTTTCATCTCATATTTTAGTTCTAGCCAAAACAGCTTCGACTAATTTTTCAATCCCGATTGCCGCCTCGCTGATATTCTTCGCCAACATGTATGCCGGAGTAGTTATTAAAAGATTATGTTCATCAATGCATACATCATAAACAGTGCAAGTCTCATGCATGGCGCCAGTAGATTCTATGGCTTGAGCGGTAGATTTATCGTTGCCAATAGTAAAACGAACACCTTTTCCAAATAATTTTCCTGCCATTGCTGGTGCAATACACATCGCACCCACTGGTTTTTTAGCCTGGCACATTGCTTGAACAAACTGCTTTAAATCTTCATTTACTGAAAGAGCGGCACCTTTAATGGCAAAATTACATAAATTTTTAGCGGCACCAAATCCTCCGGGTATAATAACTGCACCAAAATCCTTTGCCTCGGCTTCAGCCAAATTTTTTATATCTCCACGAACTAAGCGAGCTGCCTCTATTAATACGTTTCGACTTTCGTTTTCAACCACATCACCGGTAAGGTGATTAACAACATGCATTTGCTGCATGTCTGGGGCAAAACATTGCACCTGGGCACCTGCCTTGTCCAAATACAAAAGGGTAAGAATAGATTCGTAAATTTCTGCGCCATCAAACACCCCGCACCCGGATAAAATCACAGCTATTTTTTTATTCAAAATCTGCCTCCTATTGCCTTAAGCTTTTCTATTAATTACCTCAGAACTAAAATCTATGCATAGATTAAATAATATTTAGCCCTTTAAGACGTTCGGACATACAAAAGATCCCAGACTCCATGCCCTAAACGTTCTCCCCTAGCCTCAAATTTAGTGACTGGGCGGAAATTTGGTCTTAGTGAATATTCTCCTGGGCTACCCATATTTTTATATCCAGTAGCACCTTCCATAACTTGTAGCATATTTTTGGCGTAAGGCTCCCAATCAGTTGCCAAGTGTATGACGCCTCCTACCTCAAGCTTCGATCGAATCATTTCGACAAATATCGGCTGTATTAGTCGACGTTTATTGTGTTTTTTCTTATGCCATGGGTCAGGAAAATATATCTGCACACGGTGAATACTGTTATCAGAGATGCAGTCCTCAAGAACATCTACAGCATCCGCCATGTACACCTTGAGATTTTTTAATTCCAGTTTACCTGCATCGTTGATTAAGCGGCCTACGCCAGGAGAGTGCACCTCAATTCCCAAAAAATCCTTATCTTTCTCGTTTTGGATCATTTGAAGTAACGACCCGCCCATGCCAAACCCAATTTCAATTACTTGTGGAGCTCTGCGTCCAAACTCAGATGAGGCATTAAATAAACCATTGTGCAAACTTAAACCATAGTCTGGCCAATATTGATCAAAAGCTAGTTTTTGTCCATCAGTCATGCGTCCGGAGCGAACAACATAACTTCTTATAGATTTTTTTTTACACTCAGGTCCGTTGTTTTCCAATTTATTCGACTCCATGCTATTTCAGGCTGCATCAATAGAGATGATATAACTAGACTTTTGCCGCGGGCTTAATCAAGCAAAAAGAAAGAAGTAGCCAGCCAGCCAAAAGCATCCCCCCACCTACCGGGGTAGCTATACCAAAAGCTTTAACGTCAGTAATTACTAGCAGATAGAGACTTCCTGAGAAAATTATAGCACCTGTCGCAAACAACCAACCAACAATATTCCAAAGAACGCTATAACTTCGATTTGCAATAAGAATCACTGACAACAATGCCAGCACGTGGAACATTTGGTATTGCACGGCTGTCTGCCAAAGGCTCACCATTTCAGGAGCTGTGCTACCCTGAAGCCCATGAGCACCAAAAGCACCGAGTAAAACAGCAAAAAACCCTAATATTGATGTTATACCTGCCAATATATTCATTTTTTCCGTCCTAATTTTCGATTAATTTTAAATTTCTTGCATAAAAATAAATAAAAAAGCCGCACAGGATGCGGCTTTTTTTAAGATTAGTACCTATTAAAGACTAAGTCTCCATAGTCATTCGCACTTGCTTCATTGCATTTTTTTCTAGCTGTCTTATTCGCTCTGCAGAAATATTATACCTAGCTGCCAAATCATGCAAAGTAGCCTTATCATCGGTTAACCAGCGACTCTGGATGATATCTCTACTACGCTCATCCAGCTTTTTTAAAGCTTCGCTCATGCGATCATGGCTGTCTTCAGCTGCCTCCGCAGTCTCTACTAATAATGCGGGGTCAGCCTCTTTGTCCTCTAAGTAAAGCGCGGGGGCTTGATAGGCACTGTCATCGTCGTCAGATGAACAATCAAAACACTCATCATAGCTCGAAAGGCGTTTTTCCATCTCCATAACCTGCGAGACTTGGACACCAAGATCATCTGCAATTGCTTTAGCTTCATCGTTGCTTAGCCATGCTAAATTCTTTTTGGCACCACGCAAGTTGAAAAATAACTTTCTTTGAGCTTTAGTGGTGGCAACTTTAACTATCCGCCAGTTTCTTAGAACATATTCATGTATTTCAGCCTTGATCCAGTGCACAGCGAAAGATACTAAACGGACACCTTTTTCCGGATTAAAGCGCTTAACCGCCTTCATTAACCCGACATTACCTTCTTGGATCAAGTCGCCCATAGGAAGCCCGTAACCGTTATAAGAGCGAGCAATATATACAACAAAACGGAGATGCGACAAAACTAGCCGTCTGGCAGACTCTAGATCCTCACGATAATAAAGATCTTCAGCAAGAGCATGCTCTTCTTCAGCGGAAAGAAGGGCAACTGCATTCGCTCCCTGTATATAAGCGGCAATATTTGCTCCAGGAGCCATCCAATCTAAAGGTTGTAGATTTTTACTCATATTAATCTCAAAAACTTAAGGGGACATATTTTAACAGCTTCAATTCAGATTACTATACCATAACTAGCTGTTTTAAATAAATAAAATATTATTCTGGTTCAATAGCCACTAGCTGCCTTGTGACTGCAAGCCAGGCCCCCATTAATCCCAAACCAGCTCCAATTGTTACCATCGCTGTTAAGCCAAAAAAACCCAATCCCTTTAACTGAAACGAACTTTGGTAAAGTTCGGCCAAGCGGGTCACTGGAATTGACATCCAATATAAGGATGCGGCAACCAAAGCCCATGCCAGCGCGCCGCCCATAACCCCGTACCAAAAGCCGGTATATAAAAATGGTCTTCTAATATAACTGTTGGTTCCACCCACAAGTTTCACAACAATCACTTCATGGCTGCGGCTTTCAAGAGCAAGCCGAACAGTATTACCAATAATCAAAAAAACACCAAAAGCTAACACTGCTCCAAGCACAAAAGTCAGCCTTTCTCCAACTGCCAGTATTGCCTGCAATCTTTGCAGCCATTTTATATCTACCTGAATATCGCTAATAAGGGCTTCTTTCTTCAGTTTACTTGATAATTTTTCTATAACATCAGAGTTATGTTTAACAATTTCCTCTGGCTGAATTAGCAGCACTGCCGGTAATGGATTTTCATCTAGCATTTGCAGTATGTCTCCAAAGCCAGATTCCATGCGAAACTCATCAAGTCCCTGCTGGCTGGAAATATATTCCACAGAAGCTATATGGGGGTCTAATAATAAATTTTTCTGCAGCTTTTCCATTTCTAATTGAGAGGCTGTGATTTCCAAAAATACCGTAATTGAAGTTGTAGTTTCTGCCCCACTGCCTAGTTTTTCTAGATTCATAACAGCAACGTATAGGGTTGATGGCAAACTCAAGGCTATTGCCACCACAAAAGAAGTCGCCAGACTTTGAAGTGGCTCACAAGACAAGCGACGTATTGCGCCAATAAACGATAAATAATGACTTCTCAAATAGTTTTTGAGCTGATCTAGTAGATTTTTCTGGGCTATATCTTTTGAAAAGAACAGACCTGGGTGGCTGGTATTGTCAATTTTACGACGACGATTTCGTATCATATAGGCCGCCCATCGTGAACTAAAGTGCCTTTTTCTAACTTCAATACACGCAATCCCATAGAGGACACGAGACCTCTATCATGTGTGGCAATCAACACTGTAACGCCCACTTCGCAAAATTTCTGGAACAAATCCATGATTTCTGCTGATAGTTCTGTATCAAGATTCCCGGTGGGTTCATCAGCCAGTAAGATTGGTGGCTTGTGTACAACAGCTCGAGCAATGCCCAGTCGTTGCTGTTCTCCCCCCGATAAAATGATTGGATTCATTTTCTGTTTATCCAATAATCCTACTTTATCTAAATCTGCC
>JBLHWD010000021.1:0-9868 GCA_047628995.1 Saprospiraceae bacterium
TTCAAGCTCGTGTGATGTTTAAGAGTTGCTTCTACAAAACTCGTGAAAAGTGGGTGGCCCTGGCGAGGAGTTGATGTAAATTCTGGATGAAACTGACAAGCAACAAACCAAGGGTGTCCTGGTATTTCAATCATTTCAACAAGCGTTTTATTTTCCGACCAACCGCCAACCTTCATGCCTTTATCTTGTAGCTGGGACACATAGTTATTATTCACCTCATAACGATGACGGTGTCGCTCGAAAACTGTGCTGGTACTATATATTTTATGAGCTATTGTGTTATCGATTAGATAGCTAGCCTGCCCGCCTAATCTCATTGTTCCACCTAGATCTGAATCTTCATTCCGTGTCTCAACAACCCCGCTGCTATCGACCCACTCGGTTATTAATCCAATAATAGGGTGCGGTGTTTTTGAATCAAATTCAGTACTATTTGCTCCCTTTAAACTACAAACATTACGAGCAAATTCGATCATTGCAACCTGCATACCCAAACATATTCCTAAATAAGGTATATTTCTAGTGCGGGCATAATTAACTGCCTTAATTTTCCCTTCTATCCCGCGCTTACCAAAACCACCAGGAACAAGAATCCCGTTACAGCCGTCAAGGAGCGACATTTGGTCCTGAAAACTCTCTGAGTCTATATACCGAATATTTACTTTAGTTTGATTGCGAATGCCAGCATGAATCAGAGCCTCGTTGAGCGACTTATAGGCATCTGGGAGCTCCACGTATTTTCCAACCATAGCAATAATGACTTCATGCTTTGGATTTGAATGGTTCTCTGCCACCCAATCCCAGTCAGAAAGATCTGGTTCTGCGCAGTCAAGGCCAAGCCTCTCTAAAACAGTTTTATCTAAGCCTCTAGCCTGTAAGTCGCGAGGAATAGCATAAATAGTTTTGGCATCAAGCAGCGTCACGACTGCTTGAGCCTCTACGTTGGTAAACAAAGCTATTTTTTTTCGCTGCACTTCATCAAGCTCAACTACACTTCTACACAACAACACATCTGGCTGAAGGCCAATAGACCGGAGTTCCTTGACAGAATGCTGTGTCGGCTTAGTCTTGGTCTCACCAGCTGTAGCGATATAGGGGACAAGTGTAAGGTGTATGAGAATTGAGTGATTGAAACCAAGATCTAGCTTCAACTGTCGTATAGCTTCAAGAAAAGGCTGTGACTCGATATCACCTACGGTGCCTCCAATTTCTACAATAGCTATATCGTAACCTTTGCCTCCAGCTAAAATACGTCTCTTTATCTCATCAGTCACATGCGGGATTACCTGAACTGTAGCTCCAAGATAGTCGCCTCGTCGCTCATGACGAAGGATGGTTTCATAGACTTTTCCACTGGTAAAATTATTTCGTTTGGACATTTTTGAAGACAAAAAGCGCTCATAATGCCCGAGATCAAGGTCTGTTTCAGCGCCATCTTCAGTTACAAACACCTCTCCATGCTGAAAGGGACTCATAGTTCCCGGATCGACATTTAAATAAGGGTCCAGCTTAAGGATTGTGACGCTGAGACCTCTAGCTTCGAGAATTGTACCCAACGAGGCTGCTGCAATTCCCTTCCCTAAAGAAGATACAACGCCGCCTGTAACAAATATATAACGTGTCATTTAGATCCTTGGCAGTACATTAGGCAAAACATAAGCAATCGAATCAATCTACATTTTTGAACAAAAAAAGCTATTTTAATTGCCAAAATGTGAAAAAAATCACCGTGGGGACAGATGATAGTTATCGCAATTATGATGAAAAATTAGACTACCAGAGATGTCGAATTGTCTCAATCTATTACTAGGATATAAGTTACTAAAAAAAACTCCATTGCAGTTGAATTCCAGTCTTTTCTGTCGAGGTGAAAAATTCAGTGCAGACCCATAAGTCACCTACGGCTGCCAACTTACCATCAACATAAATTAATGGCACTTTGTTGCGAAGCCAGGGCTCAAGAGTATATTCCTGAAACAATTTTTTTAGTGTGTTTGAGCCGCTTCGACCAAGTGGCTTGCATCGCTCACCGCCACTACGAAACCTAATTTCTATATAATTTTTTTTTGACACCTTTAATCCTCCGGTGCTTGATAATTTTGCAGACAATCTACTTCCATTGAAAAGATTGACGGTACTGACTCCGTCCCATTTTATGCTTGTTTTTGAAGTGGCCGCCAATTCACCTGTATCCTCTATGGCCTGACTTGAGGTATCAAAACCTGCTGGCAAAAGGTACATTTTTCTCTTAAATATCCTCAGCTGCACGCCACCCCAAGACACCAAGGACTGAGAATCTGGACGCGCAAATAGCATTTGATTCAATATCACCTTGAGAACACTATATCTTGGTGGTGGTAATTGATTTTTGGCAATCCAGCAGCGAATCACATTAGCCTGTCGCGACTGATCTAGACCAAAAAGAGCATCAATAGAAATACTCCAGCCAATACGTTCAGATTTTTCTGACAAGCAGCCAAGATCCTGCATAGAAAGGGCATCAACCAAATAGTCCGACTCTGCACATAGTTTTGCAGCATGATTTAACTTATACGCGCAATCAGGCCAACGCTGAGCAATCACCGGCAATACTTTGTGTCGTAAAAAATTCCTATCGTAGTTTGTATTTATATTACTTTCGTCTTCTATCCATTTGATATTATGGCTAGAAGCGTATTCCTCTAGCTCGTCACGAGAAAATGACAAAAACGGCCTAAATAGCTTCCCAAGACCCAAAGGTCTGCATGCAGGCATCCCAGACAAGCCTTTAGTTCCGGCGCCACGAAGGAGTCTATAAAGAACAGTTTCGGCTTGATCATCTGCATGATGCGCCATAATTAACAGATCATTCTTACTTAATAATTTTGTAAATATTTTATAGCGGACATCTCTAGCTGCCTGCTCCAAACCTTCTCCTTTTTTTTTGACTTTCACTACTTCTGTAATGATATGAATTCCAAGTTTAAAGCATACGTTTTTGCAGTGCTGCTGCCAGCTATCTGCATTAGGAGATAGCTGGTGATTAACATGCACTGCAGTAATAAACTTTGAGTCAATTAAACTAACTATCGCGTGAAGCAAAACATGGGAATCTAGGCCGCCACTGAATGCCACATACACATGATTTGCATCGTTAAGCTTAGGGATATGCTCAGAAAGACAGATGGGCTTAAATGACATTTGGGCTCTACAAATTTACAATGAGGTGCAACGTTACTGGCAATCAGTAAAAATGACAATACATAGCGATTCAGACGAGCAGGGCAACTAAAAGAAGTTTAAATCCAAAGAATTACTAATTATGTTTCTTTTTAATTTAATGCCACTCATGAATTACCATAACTCATTAATCGTCGGTAACGGTTTTCAACTAACTCCTCAATAGGGATTTGAGTCAAGCTATCAACCTGTTTAATCAAGCACTCTTTTAGGTTATGAGCCATAGCCTCGATATTCCGATGAGCCCCGCCGTTAGGCTCAAGGATAGTTTCATCCACTATTCCTAGTTCCTGTAAAATTGAAGATGTAACCCCCATAGCTTCTGCTGCTTCCGCTGACTTGGATGAGGTTTTCCAGATAATATTTGCACAGCCTTCTGGTGAAATGACAAAATACGTAGAATACTGCAGCATACTGAGGTGGTCGCCAACGCCTATAGCTAAGGCGCCACCAGAACTTCCTTCTCCGATTACAGTGCAGATTATGGGTGTTTTCAAACGAGACATGACTGCAAGATTTTGAGCTATAGCTTCACTTATTCCCCTCTCCTCAGAATCAATTCCTGGGTACGCTCCCGGTGTATCAATTAAAGTAATGACAGGCAACTTAAAGCGTTCAGCCATCTCCATTAAACGCAAAGCTTTACGGTACCCTTCTGGCTTTGGCATTCCAAAATTTCTGTGAACTTTCTCATTAACACTCCTACCTTTTTCTTCACCAATAATAACAACTGGCCTGTCATCTAGCCTACCTATTCCCCCTATAATAGCGCTATCATCACCAAAATGCCTATCGCCATGCAATTCATCAAAATCAGTAAAAATTCGAGCTATGTAGTCGGTAGCGTGCGGCCTAAGCGGATGCCTCGCGACTTGGACAGTTTGCCAAGAGGACAGTTCTGAGTATATATTTTTTGTAAGCTTTCGGCTTTTTTCCCTAAGCTTGCTGATTTCATCAGCAATATTAATGTCGCTGTCATTGCCTACCAAGCGAAGTTCTTCTATCTTTGCTTCCAGCTCGGCAATGGGTTGCTCAAAATCCAGGTAATCTAAGTTCATATAAAATTTTATTCCTAATATTTTTGCCGTCAAACTATTTAAAATTCTAAGTTTTAGAAAAAGCAAAATAAAATATAAATTGCTCTGCGTGTAAATTTTAATTCATTACCAGAAAGGCTGGATCCTGCTACATTACTTTATAGAGTATGTAATTATTTTCGCATTAAAACAAAATGTCTCCAAGTATACCTAAAATCTCAAGTGCACCATATCACTACCGAAGGCCGCTCTCAGCTCTTGAAGCAACTCATCCTTAGGGGATACAAGCCATTTTTCACCTAGAGCAATTTCGCAAACAGCCTGAGGGTTATTATAACGAACGCGAACTGGACATTTACCCCCACAATACTTAAGCATAGTTTCAGAAATATTGAGAACAGTGAAGTCTTGCAGGCTTTTATTGCTTACATCAATAATAATACCTTTTAGGTGGGTTAACCTTGATTCATAAAGAGTGTTAATTTCATCTGCTTTCATTTTTATCCCATTAGTGAAGTTATCCGCAGACACTTGCCCTTTTATCACCAAAAACTCATCTTTAATAATTTTTTCGCGATAGGTTTTCAAGATACTAGAAAAAACTGCGACATCAATCCGGGCGCTTTTATCATCGAGCGAGACAATTGCCATACTATTTCCACTTCGGGTTTTTATCATCCTCATATCGACAACAAGACCTGCCACTGTTTGCGTAGATTTTTCCGGTTTTAACTCAGAAATTCGATGTCTGATAAAGCCATCTAGCTCATCAGCATACTCATCTGCGGGATGTCCAGATAGATAAAGCCCAAGTGTATCCCTCTCTCCTCCAAGCCTCTCTTTTGGAGTTTCACAGGGCACATGACTGAAATTTTTATACCTAGATTCTGTAGATAAATCTAACGAGTCACTACCAAAAAGATCAGTCATACCACTAATGTTATTGCGAGTTTGTTGCTCAGCTGTCTTAACCGCCTCGGTCATTGCCGCCAACATAACTGCACGCCGGAATCCTACCTCACCATCCGGCCCTATACTGTCCATTGCTCCTGAACGAATGAGTGCTTCCAGTGCACGTTTGTTCAGTTTTTTTCCATCCACCCTCGCGCAAAAATCAAATAGACTGATAAAATTTCCACCCTCTTTTCTTGCAGCAACAATAGCCTCTACAGGACCCTCTCCTAGACCTTTAATAGCGCCAAGCCCATAGATGACATCTCCTTGATCCGAAACTGTAAAAGAAAAAATACTGCGATTAACATCTGGCGATAGTAATGTTAATTTACGGTTACTGCATTCCTCAACTAGTCTTACTATTTTATCCGTATTCTGCATATCGGCAGACAACACTGCTGCCATGAATTCAGGCATATAATGTGTTTTTAGATAGGCGGTTTGATACGCGAGAAGAGCGTAGCCTGCTGAATGTGACTTATTAAATCCGTATCCAGCAAATTTTTCAACGAGGTCAAATATCTTTATTGCAAGATCAGGGTCAACACCCTGGTTCTTTGCTCCTTTTTCAAAAATTTCTCTCTGCTTTTCCATCTCTTCTGGCTTCTTTTTGCCCATGGCCCGACGGAGCAGATCTGCCTCTCCTAAGGTGTATCCAGCCAGGACTTGAGCAATTTGCATCACCTGTTCCTGATATACAATTACCCCATAGGTGGGTTCTAAAATTGGCTTTAGGCTTTCGTGTTGAAATTTTTCATCAGGATAGGCGACCTTTGCTCTTCCATGTTTGCGATTAACGAAATCATCAACCATCCCAGATTCAAGAGGACCTGGCCTATAGAGAGCCACCAATGCCACAATATCTTCAAAAGAATTAGGCTCAACTCGCTTCATTAGATCTTTCATGCCTTGAGATTCTAGCTGAAATACAGCAGTTGTCTCGCCCCTCTGTACTAGAGTGTATGTTGAAGAGTCATCTAGGGGGATATCGTTAATTATCAGCGTTTTATTTTCTATATTGCTGGGCTGTTGATTTACCATTTTTACTGCACAATCTATTATTGTGAGTGTTCTTAAGCCCAAGAAATCGAACTTTATTAAGCCCGCACTTTCAACATCATCTTTATCAAACTGTGTAACAAGACCGCTTCCTGACTCATCGCAATATAATGGAGAAAAATCGATGAGTTTTGTAGGTGCAATTACGACGCCCCCCGCGTGTTTTCCTGCATTCCTCGTTACGCCCTCAAGCTGTAGCGCCATATCCCATATTTCTTGAGCATCCTCGTTATCAGCCAGAAATTCTTTAAGGATATCTTGCTCCTCAACAGCCTTTTCAAGGGTCATCCCAATATCAGCCGGAATCATTTTGGACAACCTATCTGCTAAACCATAAGGTTTACCCTGAACCCTTGCTACATCTCGAACTACCGCTTTAGCTGCCATCTTTCCAAAAGTAATAATTTGAGAAACAGCATCGCGACCATACTGGTCTGCTACATATGAAATAACTCTATCGCGATTATCCATACAGAAA
The DNA here is from genome assembly GCA_047628995.1 of Saprospiraceae bacterium. Taxonomy (GTDB): domain Bacteria; phylum Pseudomonadota; class Gammaproteobacteria; order Pseudomonadales; family Porticoccaceae; genus Porticoccus. Next base: position 6,748 of record JBLHWD010000021.1, read on the forward strand.
TCTATATCAAAGTCAGGCATAGAAACCCGTTCTGGATTCAAAAATCTCTCAAATAGCAACCCATATTTCAATGGATCGAGGTCCGTAATACCGAGCGAATAGGCCACAAGAGAACCAGCCCCAGAGCCACGACCTGGGCCTACAGGAATATCGTTTCTCTTGGCCCAGCGAATAAAATCCATAACGATGAGAAAGTAACCTTGGTAACCCATTTTTATGATGATCCCAAGCTCAAAATGAAGTCGTTCAAAATATTTTTCTCTCTCATCTTGCAAAATCTTTTCAGAGGTTTTTAAAAGACGCTCTTCTAGCCCCTCAATAGATAATTTTTCAAAAAAAGTATCCTTAGTCAAGCCCTCCGGGATAGGATATTCAGGTAAAAAAGTTTCGCCTAATTTAAGCTCAAGATTGCACCGAAAAGCAATTTCTATGGTATTTTCAATAGCCTCAGGTATATCACTAAAAAGTTCAGCCATTTCGTCTGCCGAACGAAGATACTGCTCATCGGTATAAGCTCTAGCTCTTCTAGGATCATCCAACACATACCCTAAACCAATACAGACTCTAGACTCATGAGCCTCAAAATGGTCTGAATGTATAAACCTTACATCATTTGTAGCAACAACAGGGCAATCAAGCATTATGGAAAGTTTGACTGCATTGTGAATAAAGTCTTCTTCGCCCGGCCTGCCGGTTCTAGTTAACTCCAAATAAAAACAGTCAGGGAATACACCAACCCAGCTACGTAAAAACCCCTCAGCCTGTTTAGTATTTTCAGCCAATAGAGCTTGTCCAATATCGCTATGATGACCTCCAAGTACAATCAAGCCTTCTGATGCTTCCTCTATCCAACGCATCTTCACCATTGGCTCGCCACGCACCTGACCCTCCTGATAGGCGCGTGAAATTAGTTTTGTGAGATTCCGATAGCCCTGTATATTCATAACAAGAAATGTAAGATCAAACGGCTTAATGCCTTCAATATCGCTGCGAATACGAAGGTCGGCCCCACAAATAGGCTTTAAACCAGCGAGATGTGCTGCTTTATAAAATTTAATTAACCCAAAAAAATTTGTTATATCCGTAAGGGCAACAGCTGGCATACCTAGCTCAGTCGCCCTGTTAACCAAAGGACTTATGCGTACAAGCCCATCAGCAAGAGAATATTCGCTATGAAGACGGAGATGGACAAATGAGGATGGGGACGCAGCCATAAAAAATTAAATCCATAAAATTTCCCTAATTTACAAGGGTCAGTATATTGCAGGCCGAATAAGGCGCGATTGAACAGAGTTCCATATTGGACATCTGCACTAATGCATCAATCCTCATGATTATATAGAAAATAAAGCATTAGGTGGCACACAAATAGACGCTTTTCTTATTTTAAAAAAACATACTTTTTATTGGCTCAAAAGACTTTCTGTGTATGGGACTTGGGCCCAGTTTCTTTATGGCCTCCATATGTTTTTTTGTTCCGTAACCCTTGTGGGCGTCAAACCCGTATCCCGGATACGTTTGATTTAAGACAAACATCTCTTCATCTCTGTACACTTTCGCAATAATGGACGCTGCAGAAATAGACGGGACGTTAACATCGCCCTTAATAATCGACTCTGAAGAATAACTCCATGATGGCAGGCGATTTCCATCAACCACAACATGTTCCGGGACCGTTTTTAGTCCGCTAACAGCACGCTCCATAGCTATCATGGTTGCTGTAAGTATGTTGAATAGGTCTATTTCCTCGATGGTAGACCTCGCTATGCTCCAACACAATGCATTTTTTTTGATTTCAGCAGCCAATTTTTTTCGGCGCCTTTCAGAAAGTTTCTTGGAGTCAGCAAGACCGGGGACAGGGGCTTTTGGATCAAGAATAACTGCAGCAGCAATAACATCCCCAGCTAACGGACCCCTGCCTACCTCATCAACACCAGCAAGCAACAAACCCTTATATCTCGAGGCTAAGGCTCTCATTTTTATGGTGCATCGATGAGTTCTGAGAGTGCCTTCGCTGCCATCGCGCTGCCGCCACACCTCAATGTTTTGTGGATTTCTTCAAACCGTTTTTGTAGACCGCTTACTCGATCAGGGTGATTGAAGAGTCTCATCACCTCGATAGAAATGTTTTCTAAGGTCGCATTTTCCTCTAAGAATTCTGGAACTAATAGCTCGTCGGCAAGAAGATTTGGTAGTGCAACATATTTGACTTTTAGCATCCTTGAAATTAAAGCATAAGTTAACCTGCCTAAACGATAACTGACCACCATTGGCTTTTTTAGCAACATAGCTTCCAATGTTGCTGTACCAGATGAAAGTAGAACCACATCTGCTGCCGCCATGGCTAAAAGTGATCTGTCATCTAAAAGGATTACTTCTAGCGATGGGTAATTTTTTACTATTTGATCTAATTGATACTTACGCTCAGGTGTAGCAGCAGGAATAATTATCTGTATCTCAGGAATATTAGCCTTACAGCGCTCGGCTACGTCCAGAAATAAATTACCCAATTTTTTTACTTCCGAGGACCTACTTCCAGGCATTATTGTCAATACTGGGCCGTCGGTTAAGCCTAATTCTTGACGCGCTTTATTCGTCTCCGCTTTTAGTGGCAACACCTCTGCCAAAGGATGACCAACGCAAACTACCGGCACATTATATTGCTCATAAAAAGCTTTCTCAAAAGGAAGCAATGTAAGCATTAAATCGACAGCACGAAAAACTTTTTTTACACGGCTTTCCCTCCATGCCCATACAGAAGGACTGACATAATGAGCGGTCTTTATGCCCTTATTGCGCAATTTTTCTTCTAAGCCAAGATTGAAATCTGGAGAATCAATGCCGACCATGAGGTCAAATTTATTATCAAGAAAATGCCTAAATAGAGCCCCTCTAGTTCGAAGCAAACTAGGCAGCCTTTTTAGTGGCTCAATAAACCCCATGACAGAGAGTCTATCCATAGGAAATAAGGAGATGAAACCCTCTTGGATCATTTTTGAGCCGCCTATTCCCTCAAAAACTGCATCGGGATAATAGATTTTTAGTGCGCGTATTAATCCAGCGCCTAACTGATCGCCAGAGGACTCTCCCGCAACAATAGCTATTCTATATGGCTGAGGCA
>JBLHWD010000022.1:0-9848 GCA_047628995.1 Saprospiraceae bacterium
ACCAGGGTTAATAGCGGCGTCTGTTTGAATAAGGTTTTGAAAGGCATCTTGGCCCGATCCATTTCTGTGGGTTGCGCTAATAATACCCTGAGACACTGATTGACCTACACCAAAAGGATTACCAATGGCGAGAACTACATCGCCTACCTGGGTTTTGCTGCTGTCAGCCAGCCTGATCGGAGTTAAGTGGTCTAGGTTTATTTTTAAAACTGCGAGATCCAGCTCTCGATTCACGCCTATTAACTTAACATTGCCCTCTCTTCCGTCTTCCAGCTGAACGAGTGCCTCATCTGCACCATCCATTACATGGTTATTTGTTAAAATATAACCGTCAGACGTCACAATCACCCCAGAACCCAGTGACGCTTCTTTTCTTTTTGATTCAGCTCCTTCATTTTTATTGGAAAGTTGCTGAAAGAGACTTCCGGACGAAAAGCGACTTATGCCGGGTAGTATTTTTTGTGTATAAATGTTTACTACAGATGGAGAGGCTTTTTGTACTGCTAATGCGTAGGAGGCAGGCCTAGACAAATCGACCTTAGCTTGCCATTGACTGTTAAGCCATTGAGGGCGTAACGTAAAAATAAGTATAGCGCAGAGAAGCCCGACGACAATCGGCCAGCCAAAATTGTTCAACATACGATGAATTTTTTTCACCTAAGATCTCTTTTTGTTGGGGGCTTGTTCAATTAATATTCAAAGTTGGGTCATCATCCGCTTCTTCTGAAGCATAGTCAGATCCGGAATGAGCTGCATGCTGAATATCTGTAGCAACTTTAGTCTCTTTTAAACCATACTCCTCGCTTAAAACGCCCCCTGGGGCTTTTGGTGCATAATCTTTTGGTGGGCTCAGGTTTTCATCTGAAGTTAGGTTGATGCCTTTTTTTGAATCTAATCCTGCATGTGCGATTTGACGGCCAACATCAGCGTTGGCCAAATGAAGCGCGCCACTAGCTAGATGCTCAAGAACACTTTCATAGCTTTGGGATAGATTTGATAAAGACTTAGACGCACCACGAAAGTGGTCAGTTACTTTTTTCTCATAGCTATTAAGCTCATTTTGCGCTTCCGCTAGTCTACTCTCAAGTTCTTTTTGCCCCTTTTTAACTGGGCGAAGTGCATACGCCAAAAAATAGCCAGCAATAAGTCCTGCCCCTAGAAATGATAAATTGATAATCAAGGTCGAAGTCAGCAAGTTATGATCTCCGTTAAAGTTTATTTGAGTTCTGTTTGCCTATTTTGACGTGGCTCGTTAGAGTTTACGCCCAATAAAAACTATTTGTAGTTAATTCATGCCTGAGTATACACAAATTACTTTAGCTTCACCCAAGCAGCGTTATTTATTAGACCTTCAAAAAGACGGGTTTAATTATGACGCATCTCAAGAAATTGCAGTAAATTTACTAGAGTCACTTTATGTGCGTCTGCTTAAGAATGACAATGCTGGTTTTAGAAAAGGGTTTTTTGCAAAACTTATTAAAAGGCTCGCAACTCCTCGTGCCTCAAATTTAATTCAGGGCCTATATTTTTGGGGGGGAGTGGGGCGAGGAAAAACTTACCTGATGGATGCTTTTTATGAAAGTCTGCCTTTTAATGAAAAGATGAGGCTGCATTTTCATCGGTTTATGCGGAGAGTCCATGTTGAGTTAAAGTTTCTTCAGGGAAAAAAGGACCCTTTGAATATAATTGCTGAAAATATTGCTGGGGAGGCTCGCGTCATATGTTTTGATGAATTTTTTGTTTCTGATATTGCAGATGCGATGCTTTTGGGAAAATTATTTGAACTGCTGTTCTCTAAAAATGTAATTCTCGTTGCCACATCTAATGTAGAACCAGATAACCTTTATCTTAATGGGCTACAAAGGCAGCGTTTTCTTCCCGCCATAGAAATTCTAAAACAGAATACCAAAATTGTTAATGTTGATGGGGGCGTAGATTATCGTTTGCGCAGCCTGGAACAGGCTGAGTTATATTATTGCCCATTGGGATTTGCTGCTGATCAAGCACTAATGGAAGCCTTCAAAGTATTTTCTTCCTCGGCAGGTGGGGCTGAAAATAATGTAGGCTTAGAGATTGAAGGCCGCCAAATTCAATGTCGTCATTTAGGAAAAGATGTGGTTTGGTTTGATTTTGACGTTATTTGTAGTGCCCCTCGCAGCCAAAATGATTACATTGAATTGTCTCGAGAGTTTCATGCCGTGTTGATTTCTGGTGTTTCTGCTATGGGTCAAAAAAATGAAGACCAGGCAAGGCGTTTTATTAATTTAGTAGATGAATTTTATGACCGTAATGTGAAGCTTGTTTTGTCAGCTGAGATCGGCTTAGGATCACTGTATGAGAATGGCATCCTAAGTTTTGAGTTTAGGCGAACAAAGAGCCGCCTCTTAGAAATGCAGTCACATGAGTATTTAGCTAGACCTCATCAACCCTAAATAGTAGTTATTTTAGTGCTAATATGAGGCCTATTATTGGTCTAATAGTGACCCTCTGTTAATGCAACAAAAGCAATTATTATATATTAGATGCAGAATATCCTTGAAATGACCATGACTGCTCTGTAAAATGCGCCCTCATTTGGGATAGCTACACCACACCTTAGGCAGAGTTAGATGAAAACATATAGTGCGAAAGCTGATACAGTCGAACATGATTGGTACATCGTTGATGCAGCAGACAAGACCCTAGGTCGAATTGCTACAGTAATTGCTTCACGGTTACGTGGAAAGCATAAGCCTGAATATACTCCTCACGTCGATACTGGAGATTATATTGTTGTTATTAATGCCGAAAAAGTGCATGTAACTGGCAATAAAGCAAAAGATAAAATTTACCATAGCCATACCGGTTACCCTGGTGGCCTAAAATCAATTAGTTTTGAGAAATTGATTGAAAAAGCACCCGAACGCATCATTCAAGGAGCCGTTAAGGGTATGTTGCCGAGGGGCCCGCTAGGCCGCGCTATGTTTAAGAAATTAAAAGTATACGCCGGGCAAGTGCATCCACATAGCGCACAACAGCCTCAAGATTTAAGTATTTAACGGAAAGTTGATTATGTCAGATTCTCAGTATTATGGTACAGGCCGTCGCAAAACTTCATCTGCTAGAGTTTTTTTAGCAAATGGTGGCGGTAGCATCACAGTCAATGATCGTACTCTAGACCAGTACTTTGGTAGAGAGGTCGCGAGAATGATTGTTCGTCAGCCTTTAGAGCTGGTTGACTGCGCTAAGAAATTTGATTTGAAAATAACTGTAGCCGGTGGCGGAAGCTTTGGTCAGGCTGGCGCTATTCGACATGGAATTGCTCGTGCTCTATTACAGTACGACGAGGGTTTACGTGGCGAACTTCGTAAGGCTGGTTTTTTGACTCGCGATGCACGTGAAGTAGAGCGCAAGAAAGTTGGCCTACATAAGGCGCGCAAGAAACCACAATTCTCTAAGCGTTAAAGAAAAATTTCTATGTTATGAAAAGACTCGCAGATCGCGAGTTTTTTTGTGTATGGGGCTTTATCATTTTTTATAAGCAGCTAGTGTGGGTAGAAGTTGCTAAGTTTTGATTTTGTTGGCATAAAAATGAATTGTTCTTTGTCATTGCCTTGTAAAAATTGCCAGTTTTCAGTACTATTCTCACCCGTTTTAACACATAAAATATTGCTAATTTTAGCTGCTAGGAGAGCGTCATGGCTAATGACGGTATTAATCACGGACGTCGTCGGTTTCTAACAAATGCTACTTGCGTTGTTGGCGCTGCTGGTGTTGTTGCTGCTGCTGTTCCTTTTGTTGGATCATGGAATCCAAGTGCCAGGGCGAAAGCTGCAGGGGCCCCAATTAAGGCCAATATTTCTAAAATAGAGCCAGGCCAGATGGTTACGTTTGAATGGCGAGGCAAGCCCGTATACATTGTTCGCCGTACACCGGAAACAATCGCGGCCTTGAGCGGCCATGATGATATCTTCAGTGACCCTTCGTCGCTTAACTCAAAGCAACCAAGCTATGTCAATGGAGTGCATCGCTCTATTGAGGGAAAGGAAGAATATTTAATTGTCGTCGGTCTCTGCACTCATTTGGGTTGTGCTCCTATGTTTCGTCCAGATGTGGGTGCTCAGGATTTAGGAGGAGACGCTTGGTATGGTGGATTTTTCTGCCCCTGTCATGGCTCAAAGTTTGACCTCGCAGGGCGAGTGTTTGCAGGCGTTCCTGCACCCACTAATTTGGATGTTCCGCCACATTTTTACGAAACAAATAATGTAGTAGTCATCGGCTTAGATCAGGAGTCCAGCTAATGAAAGCATTAGTAGCATTGCGTGACTGGGTGGATGCACGCTTACCAATTATGCGTGCTTGGGATACTCATATGGCCAAGTATTACGCCCCCAAGAATTTTAATTTTTGGTATTACTTTGGTGTGCTGTCTCTGATCGTGTTAGTCATACAGCTGGTATCAGGTATTTGGCTGCTCATGAGCTTTGAAGGTTCCTCTGAGAGAGCTTTTGCTTCTGTAGAATATATTATGCGCGACGTAGATTACGGTTGGATTATTAGATACATCCACTCTACTGGCGCGTCAGCATTTTTTCTAGTTATTTACCTCCATATGTTCCGAGGGTTGATCTACGGATCGTATAAACCACCACGTGAATTAGTTTGGATCTTTGGTATGACTATTTATGTGGCTCTTATGGCTGAAGCCTTTATGGGTTACGTTCTTCCTTGGGGGCAGATGTCTTTCTGGGGCGCGCAGGTAATAATTTCCTTGTTTGGCGCAATACCGGTAGTTGGAGAGGATATTGTGCAGTGGGTCAGAGGAGACTATCTGATCTCAGGGATAACATTGAATAGATTTATGTCACTTCATGTTGTTGCTCTGCCTATTATATTACTAGCCTTGGTTGTTTTGCATATTCTTGCGCTGCATGAAGTGGGTTCAAACAATCCAGATGGGGTGGATATCAAGAAAAATAAAGACAAAAATGGAATTCCGCTGGATGGAATACCATTCCATCCGTATTACACAGTGCATGATCTTGTTCCAATTACAGTGTTTTTATTTGTTTTCTGCTTTATTTTGTTTTTTATGCCTGAAATGGGCGGGTATTTCCTAGAGTATGCAAATTTTGAAATCGCCAATCCTCTTAAGACTCCTGAGCATATTGCTCCGGTGTGGTACTTCACGCCATTTTACTCGATGCTTAGAGCGGTCCCAGATAAGTTCGCTGGATTTTTAGTTATGGCAGCAGCTATAGCTATTATGTTTGTATTGCCATGGCTGGACCGCAGCCCTGTCAGGTCTATGCGATACAAAGGTAGTTTCAGTCGTGGAGCTATACTTGTTTTTGCAGCCTCTTTCATAATTCTTGGTGTTCTTGGGGTCAAGGCTCCAACACCAGAGCGGACTTTTCTAGCACAGCTGTGTACTGTGCTGTATTTCTTGTTTTTCCTTGCAATGCCCTTGTGGACACGCATAGAAAAAACTAAGCCTGAGCCTGATCGAATCACTATGGATGGAGGTATGGGCCCCTGGAAATCACTTTTAGCCTTGTTTGTTGTGATGTTCTTAGTTTGGGCCCCACTTAAAGCGGTGGGTTCTGAGTCAAGTTTTGATTGTGGGTCTATGAATTGTGATGATTTTAGCGCCGATCTGAGTGATAAGGCTTCATTGCAAAATGGTGCAAAGGTCTTTGTAAGCTACTGTATGGGTTGTCATTCTGCAAAGTATTCTCGCTGGGAAAGAGTGGCTAGAGATCTGCAGATACCATCATCTATAGCAAAAGAAAATCTTATTCATGCAGACCAGAAATTTGGTAGCTTAATGAATATTTCAATGCCCGCAGATAAAGCTAAAGATTGGTTCGGTGCAACTCCTCCAGATTTAACTCTAGTTGCTAGGTCGCGCTCTCCAGAGTGGCTTTACACGTATCTTAGGAACTTTTATTCAGATCCAAGTCGCCCTCTTGGTGTAAATAACAAGGTTTTTAAGGATGTAGGTATGCCTCATGTTTTGCTGGGACTTCAGGGTCTACAGGAATGCTCTCCTGGCCCAGTTCTTGCGGCCAATGGCGGAATTAAGCGACACCCTTTGACTGGAGTTGACATACTAGAAGACCCGTGCGGAAGGTATACTCTTTTAACAGAAGGTAGTCTTGCCCCTGACGATTTTGACGAAACGGTATATGATCTGGTTAACTTCTTAGCTTATATTGCAGAACCAATGGCCGAAGATCGTAAAAGAATAGGCGTCTATGCGCTACTATTTCTTGCGTTCTTGTTTATTTGGGTTTGGCTACTAAACCGTGAATACTGGAAAGATATCCACTAGCACCTGTTTGGGCAGCTAAATTTTGTTGCCCTTTTATTAATAAGTAAAATAGAGGTTTTGATATGGGGATTGTTGCAAAACGATCATCCATGACATTTTATTCTGATCCGACTTGCCATTATAGCCATCGGGTTCGTATTGTCTTGGCAGAAAAAGGAGTCACTGTTGATATTGAGGACATTGACAATCTAGCTATTCCAGAAGAGGTTTTAGCGCTGAACCCCTACGGTACATTACCGACGCTAATTGACCGTGAGCTAGCGCTCTATGAAACAAAGGTGATGATGGAGTATTTAGATGAGAGATTTCCTCATCCTCCGTTGCTTCCGGTGTATCCTGTGGCGAGAGCACTGAGTCGTCAATTTATGTATCGGATAGAGAAGGACTGTAGTACTCAGGTAGACTTAATTGTCAGCTCTCCAAAGGGTCCGACGGCAGAAAAGGCACGAAAAGAATTACAAGAGAGTCTTGTCAGTATTGCTCCAATTTTTTCAGATCTGCCCTACTTTATGAGTGAGCACTTTACATTAGTGGATTGTTGCTTAGGCCCGATACTGTGGCGATTAAAAAGTTTAAATATAGATCTACCAAGCAACCGTCAAACAAAACCTCTTCATGACTATATGGCTCGTATTTTTGAGCGAGAGTCGTTCCAAGAAAGCTTGTCTGAGATTGAAAGGGAAATGTAGATATAGCAGGGATTAAATTTATTGCATCAAAAGGCTTCGTAAATTTCTTTTTGTAGAGTGGATTGTTAGGAATTGATATTAAGTAGCTATAATTATGACGTCAAATAAGCCTTACTTAATTCGGGCAATATATGAGTGGATAGTTGACAACGACTTAACACCGCACATCTCCGTTGATGCCTATCAGCCGGGTGTCGAGGTGCCACAGAGTTATGTTAATGATGGTCAAATAGTGCTTAATTTGGTTCCTCGAGCTATTACCAACCTATCGATGGGCAATGAAGAAGTTTCATTTAGTACACGTTTTGGTGGAATGCCTTGTGATATTTACCTGCCTATTCGGTCCATAGTTGGAATTTATGCTCAAGAAAATGGCCAAGGCATGATCTTTCAGGAGGAAAGTCCAAAAGATCCTGAGCCCTCAGGACCAGGCCCCATTAAATCTGTTGCTTCACCCAGCAAGTTGCCCAAAGATGGCGGTTCTGTTGATAAAAGTAAAAAACCCTCCTTGAGGATAGTTAAATAGAGGTTTGAAATATGTCTGATCCGATTGTAATAGTGGGCATGGCAAGAACGCCTGTTGGTAGCATGCAGGGCCAGTTTTCTGGAGTTCCGGCAACAGAGTTAGGTTCAGCAGCAATTAAAGCTGCTGTTGAACGTTCGTGTGTCCCGCTAGATGCCATCAGCTCTGTAGATATGGGATGCGTTTTGTCTGCTGGGCTCAGGCAGGCTCCAGCAAGGCAGGCTGCATTAGGTGCAGGACTCCCCATTTCAGTTAGCGCCGCCACTATAAACAAGGTCTGTGGTTCTGGCATGAAAGCTGTTATGAACGCATGCGACAGCTTGATGCTCGGTCATGCGGAGATAGCCATTGCAGGAGGAATGGAAAGTATGACGAATGCCCCATACTTAATGCCGCAAGGTAGGGGTGGGTACCGCTTTGGCGATGCCACTATTTATGACCACATGACAATGGATGGTTTAGAAGATGCATATACTCAGGGCGCCATGGGTCTTTTTGCAGAGGAAACTTGCAGCAAATACGAATTTACCCGCGAAGAGCAAGATGCGTTTGCTATTACTTCCCTGCAAAGAGCTCAGAAAGCTATATCAGATGGAAAATTTAATGCTGAAATTACACCGGTTACGGTAAAAAATCGTCGTGGTGATGTTTTATATGACAAAGATGAGCAGCCAGGTAAAGGCAATATAGAAAAAATTCCGCAATTGAGACCAGCATTCAAAAAAAATGGCTCTGTTACTGCAGCCAACTCCAGCTCCATTAGTGACGGAGCTGCTGCTTTGGTGTTAACTCGGTTATCTGTAGCAAACAATTTAGGGCTCAAGCCTTTAGCTAAAGTCTCCCAGTATGCTAGTAATTCTCATGAACCGGAATGGTTTACTACTGCTCCAGTTGGAGCCATTAAAAAATTATTAAAAGCGCTTGGTTGGTCCAAGGATGATGTAGGTCTTTATGAGATTAACGAGGCATTCGCTGTTGTAACCATGGCGGCAATGAAGGATTTGGACTTGCCGCATGAAAAAGTCAACGTTCATGGTGGGGCCTGCGCTTTAGGTCATCCAATAGGGGCCTCTGGAGCTAGAATTATAGTAACCTTGTTGTCCGCAATGCAATCATACAAAAAAGAAAAAGGTGTTGCGGCTATATGTATTGGCGGAGGCGAGGCGTTAGCTATTGCTCTTGAGTTGATGTGACACTGAGCATTCGTATTTATGGGCTGATTTGTGTGTGATCTGGTTTTATTTCATCAGTATATTCAAGGGCTGATACCACACGCACAGCTCCACCAGTTTCGCTGGTTATCTGTATGGCAATTTTTCCTTTTTCACGAGAAATGAGACCCATCAAATAAACTACGCCATTCTCTGTGACTACTTTAATTGATGAGGACTTAATTTCTTCATGTGCCATAAGCTTAGTTTTTACTTTCGTTGAAAGCCATGCGTCATTAGTCCGCGAAATAAAAGAAGTAGGGCCGCTCACGCTAATGTCATTGTGCACTAAGCGGACTCCACGGTAGCTGTTGGCAACTCTAGCGGCAAGGCTCCTAGCTTCCGGTGAAGGTGCTTGACCGGTCAAAAGAACTACTCGATTGTATGAGTTTATGTTGATGTGGGCTTTCTCTAGCTCAGGACTAGATTTTTTTATGTTAACCCCAATTAAGGTCTCAATCTCCCAGTCATCAATGTCTGTACCGAGTGAAATTTCTTCTGGGGCAGATTTTATTGGCTCCTCAGTTGTAACGTGAATAATTTCCGTGCATCCAGCTAGCATAAATATGCAAAATATTATTTTTACCAGCCATCGTCTCGGCATCAGTTATTTCCCCCAAATAGTTGTTGGTCGATAAGTTCACAGAGACAAAAAATGCTTAACATTTGCAATTCACATATCTGATGAGCGTCATCATGCTCGATCCTTATTTCTACATCTTCATTGCTTAGTAGGGCTGACAGATCCTCATCATCTTTGCCTGTCATTGCTATTATCATCATAGACTTATCATGGGCCGACTGAATAGCTTGCACTAAATTGCTGGGATTAGTGCCACTACTAAAAATTACTAGTATATCTCCTGGCTGCCCTAATGCCGATATCTGCCTGCTGAATACTTGGTTTTTGCCACTTTTATGAGATACAGCTGTGAGTATTCCGCCATCATTGAGCGAGATAGCAGGGAATCCTGGACGCTCAAGCTTGTACTGAAGTAAAAGAGACTCTGTCATGATATTAGCTAGAGAGGATGCTAGGCCATTCCCGCAGGATAAAACTTTGTGTCCCTGAAGTAGCTGCTGCACTATTTTTTTACTATCACTAACAATAT
>JBLHWD010000023.1:0-9448 GCA_047628995.1 Saprospiraceae bacterium
AGTATCAGCTCCTCCACCCCCGAAATCTGAGTCAGTATGGGCGCCCATTACAGCATCAGCCTCAAGATCTTGATAGGCATAGGAAAGTCCAAAGTCACCCTTATTTTTTACCTTACCCGCCTTAATACCGAGCACATAACCAGTGTCTTCTTTTCCATCAGCATTGTTGACAAAATCACCATAAAAAGTGGTTTTTACACCAGATATCTTAGTTTTTACCTCAGCAAATACTTGGCTAATCTCATAATTATAAAGATATTTATTTGTCGAGCCATCTTCTGTGTTGCCAAAGCTTTTGCTGGAGTCAACCTGAAACGAGCTACCCTCTAGCGGTATACTATAATAACCCAGACCTACAGTAACATTGATATCTTCGCCTAACTTAAACCTATAACCAGCTTGTGCGCCATAAGTTTCTATTATGTCTCCATTTCCACTTGAACCGTCATCGCTACTCATAAAATTGTAGCCCGCTGTTGCAAACAGCTTTTTATTATCATATTTAAGGTGTGCGCCCTCTGGCCTGAGGTCCCCATCATAGATCAGACTGTTTTTTCCTGGTTTAAAATAATGCACTTTTGTTTTACCCGCAATTAGTGCCGTGTTGTCCGCAAATGCCCATGAGATATAAGCTTGATCAAGTGCAATCCCTTTGTCCGCGTTTCCTCCAGTTAAGGTTTCATTTGATGAAATAGGATCTCCGCCTCTGCTGCCTGTAGCTAAAGCTATACCTGCTTTGACATCTTCTGCTACCTGTGCAGTTAAACCAAATCGAGCACGTATACGTGTGCGATTGCGATCATCCTTTCCTATCTGGTCAGTTTTTTCCTGGTTATCAATTTGCTCATAGCGGTAACGAAAGTCGCCATTCCATTTAATTTTATCCTCCCAAAGCGACCTGTTCTTTGGTTTACTCATGGTGGTGGTATATTTATCCATGCTATCAAGTCGTTTTGATAATGCAGAAATTTGTGCTTTTAATTCAGCAATAGAGTCACCATGGCCTCCAGCCACAGAAAAAGAGCTAAACGTTAACGCTGTAAGGGCTACGCAAAGTGAAGTCCGGTTCATGTTTTGTTGCTCCTAATTTTTTATAATAAGTAGAAAATTAATCTTTAAGCCTGTTAGGTCTGATTTACAGTTTGAGCAGGCATTCGGCCAAAGTTATAGTTTATGTAAACTATGCTGATCATTGTCACGGTTATATGTTTCATTTTTATGACGAATTCAAAATCTTGGTTCTGAAATTTTTTTAAAATTTTAATATGCAGTAAATGAAACTGGATGCTTTAGTTAACATAAGATGGGTATTTTTACTTTTCTGTTATAAAATGGACGCTTATTGGTATGCAGTGACCATTCAGTTTGTTTTAAGTATGATAGGCTGACTTAAAGTTGCAGGCTTATATATAAAAAATTAACCATAAATATTAATAATTTTTTACCAAAAATTTGGGAGAATTTCTGATGAAGTGCTTAGTAATACTATTAGCTGGAATGCTGCTATCGAGCCAGGTGTTTAGCGGAGGAGGTCCTGTTACGTCCAATGAAGAGACAAATATTACGTCCAGTGAAGAGGTAAATACTCCGGTATTTAACTTAAATATTAGTAGCGGCTCCGATTATCAGTCTCAGCCTCAGTCTCTTGATCAAAATAGTAGCTTAAATGCTGCTGTGTATGATCCATGGGAAAAATTTAATAGAAAAGTTTTTGCGTTTAATGACACGCTAGATTCTTATGCATTTAAGCCATTGGCTAAGGGTTATCGGTTTGTGACTCCAGATACTGTTGAGGAGGGATTCTCCAGAGTGTTTTCTAATCTAGGTGAGATCGTCACTATTGCAAATGACTTATTGCAAGGTAAGTTCATGCAGGCCGGTAATGATACTGGTAGATTTCTTATTAATTCCACACTAGGTTTAGGTGGGTTTTTTGATGTGGCTGATAATCTTGGGCTTGAAAAAAATGATGGTGAAGATTTTGGGCAAACTCTGGGTTTTTATGGTCTAAAAGAGGGCCCATTCATAATGCTGCCTATTTTTGGGCCTAGCACCCTTCGTGATGCACCATCAAGAATAGTTGATCAACTTATAAACCCAATATCAGAAATAGATGACATACCAGCTCGTAATGCCGTATATGGTACAGATGGAGTGGTCCAAAGAGCAGACCTTTTAAAAGCAGAAGCTCTTTTTAAGGGCGACAAATATGCATTTTATCGTGATGTCTATCTTCAGCGCCGTAAATATCTAGTTGAAGATGGGCAGGTAGAGGACGACTTTTAATCCTCTTAGAATTATTCCCAGATAGCAGATTTTAGTTGTATAACGCTGTAATTAAAGTCTGCTATTTTTAATTTGACACCTATTAAATTTGTTCAGTGAAGGCTTGGATAACCCATGTCAACAAAAGGCGATCTTCTTATTGTATCCGACAGTTTGCATAACTGTCGGTTGCTAGAAGAGCGTCTGACAGGTAATGACTGGCGGGTCTTTCAATCTGACGATCCAAATAAAGCTATAACTGAGATCAAAACCAAGCCGCCTGCTGTTGTGGTTTTAGACCTTCCTCTCGAGCTAATGCATGCCAAGTTTTCTGATCTTCTGAGTATAGATCTAGAGTTAGAAACAGCCTTCATCATTATTCTGCCCGAAGTAAACCCTCGTGAAGTTGCTAAATTTTTCCATAGTAATGCCTCTGATGTATTGATTAAGCCCTTTGCTGAAAACCGCTTCCAAGAAGCAATTGAGAGAGCTTCAGAATTTAAAAGTTTAGTTCGTTTGAATTTAGAATATCGCCAGAAGCTAGAGAAGGCCAATCGTGAGCTGAGTGATAGCTTACGTTTACTAGAGCTAGATCAGTTGGCGGGCAGTCAAATTCAGAACAGCCTGCTGCCAACTACACCACTACGAAAAGATAATTATGAGATAGCTTATAGAATTGCTCCTTCCTTGTATCTCAGTGGAGATTTTGTTGGGTACAATATTTTGTATGATAGGTATTTGGTGTTTTATGTCGCTGATGTTTCAGGGCATGGGTCGTCATCTGCCTTTCTCACCGTTCTGTTGAAATTCGTATTTAACCGCATCCTCAAGCGCCATAAAGCAAACAAAGATTTGGAGTTAATATCGCAAGCTCCCAAGGGTTTTATTGAGCATATTAATAGACAAATTATGGCTCTTGATCTAGATAAGCATCTGACTATTTTTGCTGGCTCGCTAGATATGCAAAAAAATATTCTTCGATATTCTGTGGCATCTCATATGCCTATGCCAGTTCTTATTTCTGATGGAAGCGTTAAAACGTTAAAGGGAAGAGGTAAGCCGGTCGGGATTTTCAGTGAATGCAGCTGGAAGGTAGAAGAGCTAGAATTGCCAGATAAATTTTTGTTGGCTTTAGTTTCGGATGGCGTTCTCGAGCTTTTACCTGGACAGTCGCTCAAAGATAAAGAAAAGTTTATTTCTGAATCCATCTTTCAGCCAGATGACTCAATAGAGGGTATTTGTGAAAGATTAGGGATAAATAAAGCTAAAGATGCTCCTGATGATGTCACTGTTTTAACTTTACGAAAGGATAGCTAGGTGAGTCCGGGTAAAATTTTAGTATCACAAAGTAATCGCTCCCATGTAATAAAGCTTGTGGGCGACGTACGGGTAACCCTCTGTGCATCGCTAAATGACTATATGGAGACTATATTTAAATCTGATGAAATTTCAGAAATAATCGTTGATATGACCGATACTGATGGAGTGGACAGCACTACGCTTGGTCTTCTGGCAAAACTGGCAATATACTCTAATAATAGATTTGAAATTAGACCAATCGTTTTTTGTCCTGATGAAAGCCTGCACAAAACTCTTATGGTTATGGGTCTAGATGATGTATTTGAAATAGTGCAAAGCCTGCGGTCAAGGCTAGAGAGTTATGAGGAGCTGCCTGCTAATTCTGGGGTAGCCATAGCCGACAGGACCAAACAGCATGTCTTAGAGGCGCATCGCCTGCTCTCTTCTTTTAATGAAAAAAATAAGCATGATTTTTTAGATTTAATTAAGGCTCTCGAAGAGGAGAAATAGCCGCTGTAATCAATAGCCTTATTTTCTGGCAATATGTTTGGTTTTTATGAAGTCAGCATGAGGCACATGTATAAGATCAGCAATGCGCCGAATAAGTGCCTCTTCATGCTTATCAAGCACCTCATCTGCAAAGGCAACTCGCCAAAGGTTACCCATTAAGTCATTTTTCTTTTGCTGGTCAAATTGATCGTTTATGAGGCGCGTAAATTGATACAGAGACGTGGCCTCACTAACCTCTTCTTTTGCTAGCTTCAGGAGTTGCTCAATTTCGTCTTCTTGGATGTCAAATTGACGCTCAAGTATTTTCTTTACCGTGTGCACCTCTTCATCTGAAATCTGGCGATCAATAACCATTACTTCAACCATAAGAGATGCAGCAGCCAGGTGCTCTTGGTGTTGTTCATTTCCAGATGGATCAGTTATTTTGGCGCTGAAAAACTGCCTTATGTTATCTATCAACGTTGAGATTCCTTAATTTTTAATGAGGGGGCTACATGATACAAGGCTTCAAAAAGTACATCAATTTTTGCATTTGATTGATGGGCATTTTCACTTATATGCTGCCTAAATTTTCGACCCCCAGGAATACCTTTGTAAAGTCCGAGAAGATGTCGTGTCATATGGCTCAATTTTATTCCTGATGATAATTCATTTTCGAAGATTTGAGCAAATTGTTGAATTACTTGTTTGCGGCTAATCTGAGGCTTTTTACTCTGATAGATCTTGCGATCAACCTCCGCCAGCATGTAGGGATTTTGATAGGCTTCTCGGCCTACCATTACCCCATCAACGTGCTTGAGCATGACTAGCGAATCGTCCAAAGTTTTTATTCCTCCATTTAAAATGATCTCTAAGTGAGGAAAATCAATTTTTAGCTTATATACGTGTTCGTAGTTTAAAGGTGGGATTTCTCGGTTTTCTTTAGGGCTTAGGCCATTTAGCAGCGCTTTTCTGGCGTGAATAATAAAGGTTGTGCATCCTGCATCAGCAATAGTGCCTACAAAATCAGATAAAAATTGATAACTTTCATTATCGTCGATGCCAATTCTATGCTTGATCGTAATTGGTGTATTGGTTGTTTCCTGCATAGCTTTAAAGCATTTGGCAACCAATGGAGCATCTTTCATGAGGGCGGCACCGAAATTTCCTGATTGGACTCGATCGCTAGGGCAGCCGCAATTAAGATTAACTTCGTCATACCCGTAATCATCAGCATATTTTACGCACTGCGATAAAGCTCTCGGATCGCTTCCTCCCAGCTGAAGTGCAATGGGATGCTCGGCCTTATCGTAATCTAAGTGGCGCTTGATATCTCCGTATATGAGCGCTCCAGTTGTGACCATTTCTGTATATAAAACAGCATGTTCGGTCAACAGTCGATGAAAAAATCTACAATAGCGATCCGTATAATCCATCATTGGGGCGACGGAAAATTTTCGATTTAAGGAGTTCTTGGCTGGGACTTCAAACATATAAATGCCATTTCATATTCAATAAAAACTGTAGATATTTAACTCCAGGGCATTATATCTGGAAACGCCTCTGTGGGGTTTTAATTCAAAGGAATTGCTCTGCTAATTTAAGCTACATGTATAAATAGTAGGTTTTTGTGGATATAACAAAGTGATTGAGCAAGTAAAAAAAGTATAATGGCTAATATTGTATCAATTTTATTATTGGCGGAACATCTGATGAAAATACGTACACGTATTGCTCCATCGCCCACTGGCGATCCGCATGTAGGAACAGCTTACGTAGCCCTTTTTAATCTATGCTTTGCTCATAGCTCTAAAGGGGAGTTTATTCTTCGAATAGAGGATACCGATCAAACTAGAAGCACGGCCGAATCAGAGAAAATGATCTTTGATTCTCTTAAGTGGCTTGGTTTAAATTGGTCCGAGGGTCCAGATATAGGGGGGGAGTATGGCCCGTATCGTCAAAGCGAACGCCTCGACATCTATCGCAAGCATGTGATGGATCTTGTCCATAACAGCCATGCTTTTTATTGTTTCGCAACTACTGACGAGCTCGATCTAATGCGAAAAGAGCAAATGTCTCGTGGCGAAACACCAAAATATGACGGAAGGGGATTAAGGCTATCCGATCTCGATATTAAAGAAAGGCTTGATCGTGGTGATTCATATGTTATCAGATTGAAAGTTCCAGAGGAGGGGGAGTGCCAATTTTCTGATCTTTTGAGGAGTGAGATTTCGATACCTTGGTCACAAATTGACATGCAAGTCCTATTGAAAGCTGACGGCATGCCCACTTACCATCTAGCAAATGTAGTCGATGATCATTTAATGAAAATTAGTCATGTCATCAGGGGTGAAGAGTGGATCAACTCAACACCTAAACATTTGCTGCTTTACCGTTACTTTGGTTGGGATGTACCTCAATTTTGCCATCTTCCCCTGCTGAGAAATGCAGATAAAAGCAAGCTGAGTAAACGAAAAAATCCAACTAGCATTAACTTCTATAAACAGATGGGCTATTTGCCTGAGGCATTACTAAACTATCTTGGAAGAATGGGTTGGTCTATGCCAAACCAGGAAGAAAAATTTACACTTAAGCAAATGCTTGATAGCTTTGATATTACACAAGTTCACCTAGGTGGACCCATATTTGATGTAGAAAAACTAGACTGGCTCAATGGCTGCTGGATTCGTGAAAACTTGAGCGACGTTGAATTTGGTGACCGTGTTTCTGAGTGGGCTTTAAATAAAGATAATCTCTCAAAAATGATCCCTTTGGTAAAAGAGAGGGTTGAGAAATTTTCTGACATTGTCCCTATGTTGAGTTTCATGCTCTCTGGTACGCCAGTTTTACAAGCGTCTAATTTTGAACATAAAAAACTCGATAATTTAACTGTCCGCCGAGTATTGCAATATAGTAATTGGTGTTTAGATGGGCTTTCTGACTGGTCAAGAGATAGTTTATATGAAGAGTTAAATCTAATTGCGACTTCACTTGACTTAAAGTTGAAAGATTTTCTTTTCCCCTTGTTTGTAGCTGTAGTTGGCGCCCCTTCTGGGCCTCCATTATTTGATGCTATGTCTATTATGGGTCCAGATATCGTTCGTGCCCGCATTAGAAGCGCCTTGACTGCTGCTGGTGGCGCATCCAAAAAACAGCTTAAGCAATGGGAAAGTGACTATCGCAGACAAACACACTAAGTTTAAGTGCGTGCTGACTTGACAGCGCTATACGCGATCCCTAAACTTCTGCTGCTCACTATATTGGGGCCTTAGCTCAGCTGGGAGAGCGCAACACTGGCAGTGTTGAGGTCAGCGGTTCGATCCCGCTAGGCTCCACCAATAAATCATTATAAATCAGCCGGTTACAAGCTTTGTAGTTTGACCGGCTTTTTTGTGCCTGTAACTTAAGTCCATATTAAGTCCATATTTTCTTTTAAACAGGATTTAGCATGCTCTCTTAACGGTCATATAGAGCCGAATCCAGATATTATAAACTTTGTACTTAGAGTTTAAATTTTTATAAGCAAAAAAAACCGTAATTAATTACGGTTTTTTTAAGAACTACGCCGTCTTTCTATGCCGGATAGTCTCTCTTTGTGTAGCCGGTGTAATTTTGACGGGGTCTACCAATTCGATATGGACTACTTAGCATCTCGTTCCAATGCGCTATCCATCCAACAGTTCGGCCTGTAGCAAAAATCACCGTAAACATCTCTGGAGAAATTCCGATGGCTTTCATTATTATTCCTGAATAAAAATCAACATTTGGATAAAGTTTCTTTTCAGCAAAGTATTCATCATCTAAAGCTATTTGCTCCAAGCGCTTAGCGATTTTGAGAAGGGGATCATTTTCCAGACCGAGCTCAGCAAGAACTTCATCGCAACTTAACTTCATTACTTTAGCCCTTGGGTCAAAGTTTTTATAAACACGGTGCCCAAAACCCATTAAACGGAATGGATCTTCTTTATCTTTGGCTCTTATAATAAAGCTATCGATATTTTTCTCATCTCCAATCTCTTCTAGCATTTCTAGAACTGCTTGATTAGCCCCTCCGTGGGCGGGACCCCAAAGGGCAGCTATACCACTCGCTATGCAGGCGTAAGGGTTGGCTCCAGTTGATCCAGCAAGACGAACGGTAGATGTAGAAGCATTTTGCTCGTGATCAGCGTGAAGTAAAAAAATACGATCCATCGCCTTTTCTATTACCGGGCTCACAGCGCTAGGCTTTCCTGGAGAGCCAAACATCATGTTTAAAAAGTTTTCTGAATAACTAAGCGTGTCGTTAGTCGGCACAAACGGTTGACCTGTAAAATGCCTATGGCACATAGCTGCAAGAATTGGCATTTTTGCTATCAGCCTTTGCATGGTAGTCAGCCTATCTTCTGGGCTGGTAATGTCAGTGTTAGAATTGTATGTTGCTGACATTGCAGCCACAGAGCTACACAGCATTGCCATGGGGTGTGATCCTTCAGGAAATGCCTTGAATAAATGCTCAGCTGCACCCTCAATATGACGATGCTCATTTATAGCGCTTATAAAATCTTTCTTCTCCGATGCTGAAGGCAGCTCTCCGTTTATTAGCAAAAAACAGGTTTCAAGAAAATCGGAATTTTCTGCTAGCTGATCAATTGGATAGCCCCGATGAAGAAGAATACCTTTTTCGCCATCAATAAATGTTATTTTTGACTCACAGGAAGCTGTTACACCAAAACCTGGATCTAGTGTAAAGCAACCAGTTTGAGGTATCTTGGCTATATCAATTACGTCCTGCCCAACTGTGCTTTTAAGAACTGGTAACTCTATGGCACCATCTGAATTCTTGGATGATAGATAAAAATTACTATTACTCATCTTGCTCTCCTGAGAGGCTTACAGAAAAAATTGTCAGTTATAAAAATGTTAACAATTAACATCTATTGAATTTCTGACACACTTATATAATCCGAAACTATAGCGTGCTCCTTAAATTTGTCAATTTTCAGCGCAAATTAAATCGAATAAATTAGATGAATAGCCGTTATTGAGTGCCATGATATTTTAACGCATAACTTCATTGTAACCACCGTAGAATATACATATAATCACCAACCATTCATACTCAATCAAATGCAGAAATACGCAAATGGTAATGATTATCATTACCATTAATTGTGAGCTTATAAATTTTTATGTTTGTACTCTGAACTGCTAATACATAAACAGATAATTTAAGGTGTATTGTGAATAAAAAACGTCCTGTAAACTTAGACATTGCAACAATGAAACTACCAATTACAGCTTATGTGTCTATTTTGCACAGAGTTTCTGGTGTTGTATTGTTTCCCCTCGTGGCAATTTTCTTGTGGATGCTGGACGCGAGTTTATCTTCCGAAGAAAGTTTCAGTTCAATAAACGA
>JBLHWD010000024.1:0-9393 GCA_047628995.1 Saprospiraceae bacterium
GATTACCAACAAAAGGGCGCCAGCTATGGCTGAACTCGGGACTAAATGTCGATGGTCAGGGCCAATAATCATCCGTACTATGTGTGGAACCACGAGGCCTACGAAAGAAATCATACCAGCTACAGCAACAGATATGCCGATGCCTATTGCAGTAAAGAGAATAATCCTCTGCTTAACTCGTTCTACATTTATCCCAAGGTGGCGCGCTTCTGACTCACCTAATAACAATGCATTAAGAGCTTGGCTATGCCTGGGAAGAGAAGACATCAGTAAGGCGAAAGCAAATCCGGCTATTCCGACGCGATGCCAGTTAGCTGCATCGAGACTACCCATTTGCCATAAACTCATACGCCTCAACATTTCATTGTCTGCAAGAAAACTAAATATTCCGTTTAGAGCCCCCGCTAAAGCGCTAATCGCAATACCTACCAAAAGCATTGTTGGCACTGAAGTACCAGTGGCAGAAGTGGACAGACGATAAACCAAAATAACAGATAGAGCGCCGCCCAGCGTGGCGCCAAAAGCAATCAGCGTGAGCCCAAGAAAACTACTGCTCTGCAGCCAAATGCCTCCAAATACAATTACAAAGCCAGCGCCTGCAGAAGCGCCACTAGATACACCTATCAGTGACGGGTCTGCTAATGGATTACGAAACAATCCTTGCATGACGGCTCCACAGCTTGCCAAACAAGCGCCTACTAGAGCGGCAAGGACAACTCTCGGAAACCGAATGGCAGACAAAATCATTTTTTCTTGCTCGAGGCCCGCCAGATTCAAGACAGGATTACCTGAAACTGGCAGACTCAATAGGCCGCCCAATAACTCTATTAGCCGGCTAGGGGATATAAAAACAGGCCCGACCAAGGCAGCGCAAACCATCACTAGCGGCAACAAAGACAAGAGCACTAGTGTCAATTTATGGGCTTTAATCCCTCTCAATAAGACCCCTCCCGTCTAGCGGCAATTAATAATCCACACCTTTTCGGGCTTTTATGTTGGATTGATAGGCGTGTTTGATATCCTTTATTTCTGAAACCGTGTCCGCTATATCCTTTAGCGAGGATCCTCCGCCACGGCCAGTAACTACTACACTTTGACTGGCGGGTCGGTTCAATAAAGCATTAACTACCATTGATTCACTAAGGTACTCATAACTCAGCATGTAAGTTAGCTCATCTATAACGACTAGGTGATAGCTCTCATCAGACAGCATTGCCTCCACTACTTTCCAGGTAGCTTTAGCAGCAGCAATATCAGCATCGCGATCCTGTGTGTCCCATGTGAAACCAGTTCCCATCTGATAAAAATCTACCTCAGGGCAAGAATCTCTTAGGTAGAGCTCTTCACCTGACAGTTGCTGACCCTTAATAAACTGCACCACACCGACTTTGTATCCATACCCCAAAGAACGAACAACCATACCAAAAGCTGAGCTACTTTTTCCCTTTCCATCTCCAGTAAGAAGAATCATTACACCCTTTTCTTCGTCGCAGGCTGCTACGTGCTGATCCACTTTTTCCTTCAATTTTTCCATTTTACGCTTTTGACGCTCAGCTTGGCTTTCGTTCTTTGCCATGAAATTACTCCAAATTTAACCGAAAATCTCGTTGGTTACAGCGAATATGTAAGTTTTAACACCCAACGAGAGCCATCCATATGATAATCTTTAGTGGAGGTTCTGTAATGTTTATCAAATGCATTATCGACCTTTAGTTGCATTTTTATCTTTTCAGCTAACTGATAACCTAGTCGAAAATCTACTAGCCCATAACCACCCAAACTTTTGGTATTAGCGGCATCAGTGTAACGCTTACTCTTTACATTTAACGAAGTCCCTACATCCCAGCGCGAAAAACTACGACCAACATCTACCAAAAAGTTCTTTTGGGCACGCTTTGTGAGCAACTTGTCTGTATCCTGATTGCGCGGGTCGGTATAAGAAAAACTAGTGCTAATATCCCAGCCGCTGAGCTTTCCAGATGCGCTCAACTCTCCACCTTTAATTTTTGCACTAGAAATATTACTAGGAACCCATCTATAGGGATAAGCTTCCAGTCCGGCAGGTGCCCAACTGATAAGATTATCAATACGATTTTGGTAAAGGGATGCCTCCCATTGCCATATTGTATAATTTCCCTTTAACCCTAACTCGAAACTCTCAGAATCTTCTGGAAGAAGGTCTGGATTCCCAGCAGCATGACTCCCTATTGGCCAATATAGATCGTTAAAGGTTGGCGCCTTATAGCCTTCCGCCCAGTTTAGTGTAACCCGATGCTCTTTATTTAGCTGGGCGCCTATAGCAATATTATTTGTATTTTGCTTTCCATCTTCCTCATTATCATCCTCGCGAAAACCCAAGACAAAATCAAAAACTGAAAATTGACCCTGATACTGCGCAAAATAAGCTCGATTCATTCTTTCCGATAAGGGGGTTCCAAAAGCATCAGTATATGTAGTGCTGGAGATTAACTCATCATCATATAAATCGACCCCAAACGTCACTAACTGCCCCTCAGATATCTCAACATCGTTTTGCCAGAAAAACTGCTCGCGCGTAGTTCGGAAGTCGGTTAAATGGGCTCCAGTAA
The DNA here is from genome assembly GCA_047628995.1 of Saprospiraceae bacterium. Taxonomy (GTDB): domain Bacteria; phylum Pseudomonadota; class Gammaproteobacteria; order Pseudomonadales; family Porticoccaceae; genus Porticoccus. The sequence continues at coordinate 2,589 of JBLHWD010000024.1, forward strand.
CACCATTAGTATCATCATTATCATCAACTGATCGACCTAAAGAAATCTTGGATTGCCACCAATCAGTTAGTGGCGCACTAAGATTAAACCCTATATTTTGTATCGTGCTGTCTGTAAAGCTATCTCTTTCTGGATTATACTTATCATCATAATAGTTACGTGAATGGATCTCTAAAAAACCTAGCCCGACATCAACACCATTATCAAAAGTATATCCAATATTGGTGTTAATCGAACGATTTCTATATCCATCATTATCACGATTTTGCTGCGTATCATCTCTCATCACATCTATACCGTCTGTTTCTAGATATGACAAATCTGCTGAGTACCTTAGCTGATTAAGCGCTCCTCGGGTTGCAATAGCACTTCTTTTTAGTGCGTTGGATCCGATTTCTGTGGACACTGTAGTAGAAGGCTTAAAGTCACCCTTTTTAGTAAAAATTTGAATCACGCCACCTATTGCATCACTGCCGTAGATGCTTGATTTGGCTCCACGTACAATTTCTATTCGCTCTATCTGGCTAGGATCGATGAACTGGTACGCGGTACTGCCTAAGCTCGCAGAACTAATCCGCTGCCCATCGACTAAAAATAATGTATGTCCTGTATTAGCGCCGCGGATAAACAAGCTAGGGACAGAGCCCTCTCCCCCGTTACGAGCAATATCAACGCCAGGAACATGCTTAAATAAATCAAGTAAATCTACTGGCTGATATCTCTCAATATCAGCAGCACTTACTACGGTCGTTGATGAAAGGGATTGGGAAATAGACTGTGGTGTACGTGTTGCCGTAACTACAACTTCTGCAATATTTGTTTCCGCATAAACTGGAATGGCAGTAGCAGCAGCAAGAATAACTGCACCGAAAAAAATTTTAGTTTTCATGAAACCTCGTTATGTTCGTCCCCGAACAGGTATAGATGAAAAATATACGGAGAAACAATAACGAAGAGATGAATGCAGAACCAAAAATGAGACGCTACAACAAAACTAACGCCACCGCTCCCCGCGGTTCGTTTGAATAGCTATAGGCCGGTCTCCGGGCTCATGAGTGGTTTCCCTGCTAAATTACCTTCCCATACTCTAGTACAGTGGTTATTTAATTTAGCGCCAGATCTGCTGGTTGAAAGCAGATCCTCTCATTTACCGTTGCGGGGGCAGCATCAGAATCATCAACTCCCAATATTATTGGGCTTTAAATTCACTGATTTCCCGTTTAATCCAATCTACAGACTTGTAAATTGGACACCTACTGCTTAAACAATGCTCGCAAATTTACCTTGATGAAATTCGAAAGTCAATCAACTTAATCTTTAATCTAGAGCTTCGATGGCATCTGATAATTTGCGTACAATAATGACCTCCATTCCACGAATGGCTTTTTTAGGCGCGTTTCCTGCTGGCACAACAGCTCTTTTAAAGCCATGCTTTGCAGCCTCTTTTAAGCGTTCCTGGCCATTAGGTACTGGGCGTATTTCACCAGATAACCCAACTTCGCCAAATACAACCAAGTCCCTGGGCAACGGCCGGTCTCGGAAGCTAGAAATCACAGCGAGAATTAAAGCAAGATCAGCGCTAGTTTCGAAAACCTTTATACCCCCCACGACATTTACAAAAACATCCTGATCACCAACCATTAAACCACCATGACGGTTTAACACGGCTAAAAGCATAGCCAAACGGTTTTGCTCCAGGCCCACCGTGACGCGCCTAGGGTTTCCTAAGTGACTTGGGTCAACCAGTGCCTGCAACTCAACTAGCAGGGGTCTACTGCCCTCCCAGACGACCATTACTATACTACCGGAAGCTACCTCGTCTCCTCTTTGCAAAAAGATTGCCGAGGGGTTAGATACCTCTTTAAGACCCTTATCTGTCATCGCAAAAACACCAAGTTCATTTACGGCGCCAAAACGATTTTTATTACAACGAAGTGTTCTAAAATTACTATTATTCGAATCCTCCAGCATCATCGAACAGTCAATCATATGCTCCAGAACTTTTGGCCCAGCCAGAGACCCATCTTTTGTTACGTGCCCAACCAGCAAAAGTATAGTATTAGTCTCTTTAGCATAACGGATAAGCATTGCCGCACTTTCTCTAACCTGGGATACACTCCCAGGGGCAGAAGCCACATCATCCAAATGCATCACTTGAATTGAATCTACTACTAAAATTTTAGGCTGATGCTTTGTGGCAGCGGCACAAATCATTTCGACAGAGGTTTCCGCCATAATTTGCAGCTTATCTGAAGGTAAGCCAAGTCGCTGGGCTCGCATTGCTACCTGCTGAGGAGACTCTTCGCCAGTAACATAAAGAGATTTGTGTTTTTGAGCCAATATACAAAGATGCTGTAGCAATAAAGTGCTTTTTCCTGCACCCGGCTCACCTCCAACTAAGACGCATGAACCAGAAACTAACCCACCACCCAAAACTAAATCAAATTCGTTCGTTCCAGTAGTTATCCTGGGCATTTCATCAACAGCTATGTCAGCCAAAGTACTTACTGAGCCATTCGCTGCACCTGCAAAGCCAACATTGCGCGAAGCTACAGAAGTCTTATGGCCTCCCAACCTTAGCTCTGTAAGGGTATTCCATGCAGAACATTCGCTGCATTGACCCTGCCACTTTGTGAAATCGGCACCGCAGTCATTGCATACATACGATGATATTTTCTGCTTTGCCACTTACGAATCCTCTCCGGAAATTTATTGCTAGTCTACCACGAGAATTCTAAGAAAATACTCCGACAGCAAAGCACTCGTTTCACTTCTAAATAGGTCCTATAGAAGAACTGCATAGAAAATGAGGTTAAAAACTTATGCTAGAGAAAAAGCTCTTAGCAGTGAATTTAGAAGAAATACATTATCGTTGATTCTTTAAATAAACTTACAACCACATTTCTGATAGAGTGTTTAGTATGTCTCTAATTCCTGAAAGAATGCTTACTATTTCAACCTCTCTAGCAGCCACAATTGGGCTAGAGGAAGCTGTTCTATTGCAGGCGCTTAACGAGCTTCTATATCATAGAGAAAAAGAACAGATTGATGACTATTATTGGGTTTCTGTAAAAATATCGCATCTTCAAAAAATTACACCTTTTTGGGATATTGCTGCATTACAACGAGTTAGCTACAGCCTTCGAGATAAGGGTGTTTTGTTAATTTCCTCTTCACCGATGATGGAAAGCAACGAGCTTCGGTTTGCTTTTAATGAGACAGAAATACCCGAAAAACCCAATACTGCCAAAAAAGCTATTGAAAACAACGCCCATCAAAGACGCGGCGCAAAAATACTACCGCAGTCATGGCTGCCAGAAAAAGATGTTCTCCGTCAACTAGAGCAGTACAATATTCCATCTCAATTTATCAGCGACCAATTACCAGAATTTATTATCTACTGGTCTGAGCGTAACGAGCCTCAGTTTAGCTGGGGATCAAAATTCATCAAGCATGTGCTACGCTTATGGCGCAACCATCAAACAGAGAACACAAAACTAGACTTACAGGTACCAATGAAGGCTAACTGGTCCCCCTCTGAAGACGCCATAGGTATTCTCGTTCGACAAGCGGGTGTTAACCGCAACTTTATTGAGGATGCCATACCGGAATTTCTTTTATATTGGTTAGAGCGAGGAGACACCTCTAATACATGGAATAGCCGCTTTGTAATGCACGTGAAGCGTCAGTGGGCAAAATTCACAGCTACAATGGAGCTAGATTCAGACCCCAGACTAATCCCGCAAGACTGGCAGCCAAGTGAAGAACTTTATGAAGTTTTAGTCTTAGCAAACATTCCCCGAGATTTTGCGCTGCGACTATCTCCTGAATTTGTTCTTTATTGGAGAGAAAGCGGGCAGGCGCATATTTCATGGAATACAAAATTTTTACAGCAGGTAAAGCGGGAGTGGTCCAGACAGCAATCAGCATCTTCGCAGGTAATACAACATGACAAAAAACAACGACTTAATCGACCAAGCAGTACAAGAGGTAGCAACCTCGTCGACGAGCTCAGCGATAGAAGCTGGGCCAGCCGCTAAGCAATCTCCTGAACTTATAGATACGATAAATAAGGTGTTTGCTCTGTTTAGGGTGAACTACCACAATCAATTTTATAGCGCATATACTGATACAGATGTGCTCAATCAAGCTAAGCGTTTATGGCTAGATACGCTCTCCTATTTTACAGAAAAACAAATATTGCAGGGGGCCAAAAAAATTATAGTAACCTCAGACTATCTGCCCACACTAAATCGAATGCTTCAGTGCTGCGAAATGTGTGAATATGGTGATCTACCAAATCCAGAAAAAGCATACATGGAGGCTTGTAACGCTATTTCTCCTAAAACTGACTTCAATTGGTCGCACTTAGCAGTCTACTATGCAGGGCGCGACACAGGGTGGTACCGCCTAAAAAATGAGGCGAAATCTAGCAGCTATCCGGCATATTTAGAAAACTATCGACGCATCTGTCGAGAAATTTCTCAAGGAAGAAAATTGCTCACGCCTATCGTCACAATACAGGATGATGAGGCGAAGCCGCCGTTAAGCAGGACAAAGCTCAAAGCTAAGCTACAATCACTAAAAATTGAGCTGGGACTGGACTAAAAATCTATCGCTAAATGACCCAATACACTCAAACATGCTCTCACATCGACTTATGTCAGAATTTTTACTTCCACTCTGTCTACTTTCTGGAAGCCTCTAGGTAATTTATTGCCTCGCCGACCTCTTTCGCCGCGATAATGTTCTAGGTCTGCCAATTTCAGGCTCAAATACCGCTTTCCAGAATAAATAAGAAGCTGCTGCTGCTCGCCAACAACTGCCACAGCAGCCATAAATTCTTCTCTTGATTGAAGCCTAGAAGAGGGAATATTTATCAATTTATTACCCTTTCCTCGAGCAAGTTGAGGTAGATCTGCAAGAGGAAAAACCAACATGCGCCCCTCATTACTTACAGCAACAACTAGGTTTTTATCTATACCAGATACTAATGTTGGCGAAAGTACCTTGCCTCCCTTAGGGACTGATATTGTTGACTTTCCTGAACGATTTTTTGTATACAAATCTTCAAGTTTAGCCACAAAACCATAACCTGCATCCGTTGACAACAGTAAATGCTGCCTATCTTCCCCCATAATCAAACCATTGAAGGTTACACCAGAAGAAGCGCTTAGCCTTCCAGTTACTGGTTCGCCATGCCCCCTGGCTGACGGAAGAGAGTGCGCAGAAATAGAATAAGTGCGTCCTTCAGAATCCAGCAATATTACATTTTGATTGCTGCGACCTTTTGCCTCACAAAGAAAATAATCGCCTTCCTTGTAGCTTAGAGAAAGCGGATCTAGATCATGTCCTTTTGCTGATCTAATCCAGCCCTTATCTGATAAAATAATAGTTACCGGCTCAGAAACTACCAGGTCAGTCTCGCTAAAGGCTTTTGCCTCAACTCTAGCCACAAGTGGCGATCTTCTGCTATCACCATACTCTTCAGATACTTCTAGCAACTCTTTTTTAATTAGTGTCTTTAGGCGTTGAGGGGAACCAAGAATTTTCTCTAGCTCACCTTGCTCCTTAGCAAGTACTTCTTGTTCTGCACGGATCTTAAATTCCTCTAATCGTGCAAGCTGTCTCAGCTTTGTATCCAAGACGTATTCAGCTTGGATATCGCTTAAACTAAACCTATCAATTAATGCGGGCTTAGGTTCATCCTCACTTCGGACTATCTGAATCACTTCATCTATATTAAGAAAGGCTATTAAGAGACCGTCTAAAAGGTGGAGTCGCTTACCTACCTTATCTAATCGATAAGCTATACGTCGCTTAACGGTATCCAAGCGAAATGTCAGCCATTCTGATAAGATCTTTTTTAATGGCTTAACCTCAGGGCGACCGTTAATGCCGATCATGTTCATATTTATTCTGTAACTTTTTTCCAAGTCAGTCGTAACAAATAAATGGTTTACTAAGACTTCAAGATTTACTCGATTTGATTTTGGAACAACAACAAGTCTAGTCGGGTGCTCATGGTCAGATTCATCTCTGAGATCAGCTACCATAGGCAATTTTTTTGAATTCATCTGCGAGGCAATCTGCTCTAAAATCTTTGAGCCTGAGGCCTGGTGAGGTAATGCCGTTACAATGATATCGCCATCCTCTTCATGCCACACCGCTCGCATCTTTAAGCTGCCACGACCTGTTTCATAAATTTTTAGAATATCCTCGTAAGGGGTAATAATCTCAGCTTCTGTCGGATAATCAGGCCCTTTAATATACTGATATAAATCTTCTAAAGTCGCCTTGGGCTCATCAAGTAAATGGACACAGGCACTGATCAGCTCTCTTAAATTATGAGGCGGAATATCTGTCGCCATTCCTACAGCAATGCCCGTGGTGCCATTTAGCAAAACATGCGGGGCTCTGGCCGGCATAATTATTGGCTCGTTTAGTGTGCCATCGAAATTTGGCTTCCAGTCGACTGTTCCAAGACCTAGCTCACTAAGAAGAATGTCTGAAAACTTAGTCAATTTCGATTCGGTATAACGCATCGCTGCAAAAGATTTTGGGTCATCTGGTGCACCCCAATTTCCCTGACCGTCAACTAACGGATAACGATAAGAAAATGGTTGCGCCATCAAAACCATCGCCTCATAGGCAGCACTATCGCCATGGGGATGAAATTTACCAATCACATCACCGACAGTTCGCGCGGACTTTTTGTACTTTGCTGTCGACTTGAGTCCGAGCTCGCTCATTGCATAAATAATTCTTCTCTGGACAGGTTTAAGCCCGTCGCCAATATTCGGTA
>JBLHWD010000025.1:0-9068 GCA_047628995.1 Saprospiraceae bacterium
ATTGGGGTCTTTGATTATGAGTACTTTGCCCTAAACTCATTAGGGGGTATAAACATAGGCTAAACACTAAGAAAGCCTTAAAAATATACACAAAATAATTATGCCGCCAATTATCAATGAAGCCCATTTCCATGCATCTTTCATTGTTTTCATCTTCTCTTGCAGTTCCAAATGATCGACATGTATATTATTTAATATTTCAATTAACTCTGCTTTAGTTTTTTTCTTTATCTGGTTTTCAGATAACCCCATTACAGCTGTATTCATTTAAATACTCCTTTTTTCTCACAGCAAGAATTTAAGCTGGGATGATTTTTAGTACCGAAATTTTTCTACAAGTGACTCAATAAAAGAAGAAAAGACGATACCTGATAATGATAGCGTATCAGGTATCGTCAATTAGGCTTATGCCTCCTGTTGGGTTGCAAGCCAAAGTGCAACTTTTGTGGTTCCTGAAGGACCTTCGATTGCTTTGTCTACGCTCGCAATTGTCGTGAGAACATTATCGTGACTCATGCCATGATAAACCTTGTCACCTCTTACTGTAGCAATGGCTTGCAGGGTTCCAAGACCTCCGTAGATAAAAGATTTTCTCCTAATATTGAAAAGAGGGGTTAAATTTTCCGCCCCTTTGTACACCACGGTACTTTTTATATTTTCAATGCAGTTGGCAATAATCTTACTACCGTCTTTTAGTTTTTTTCCGTCAAATAACATCATTAGATAATTCCTTTTTTAGTTCATTTATACTGCTGCAAAATCATTGCAATATAATCAAATTCTATTGTTTGCTAGAGCTAGAGTTGATCAAAAGCGGTATAATTGTAATTCATAGGTATCATGAATGTAAATAATTATCGCTCATACTTCTTACCCAGAAAAGTTTTTCAAAAATTTATCAAAAAATCATCTAGATCCTGTGGTAATACAGCCTTTATTATCCGATTGATCTTTAAGAACTATTTAAATTCTAGCGCCCCGTATTTTCAATTTCAGCTTTTAAAAGATTGGGTGGGTACTATATATACGAATAAAGCATGCCTCTAAAGGAGAAACTAGCTGATACAAAAGGAAGTAAAAAGTGTATTGAATCTACCGTGCTTAGGCTTGTAAGGGATACAAAAATAGCTAACGAGGTTAAGCAGCTATAAGACCTCAGTCACATATCCGGTCGTAAAGGTTTAACTATGTTAAAAAATTACGCTCATTTAAAACCTGAATCTATTCTTAAGAAGATGCAAAGGAAGTAAGCAAAATAATGCTACAGTGATTCAGTTATCAGTGCGTTTTTCTAACTAACATCAAAGAGACTAACTAATTAAAATTGAAAATATTTTCTCCTATGAAACATTGCAACAGAGGAATATCCAGCTAATTTAACTATATTAAAGCAACAAGTTAATGAGAAAGAACTGCAAGGTGAGCAAGGATGCTCAATATACCAAACTGCAAAGCAATAATCGCCTGGAGGCGTTATGCACACAATGTTTATTTTAGCTGCAACAGGGATTTTGATGCTGATTATAGGCATTCAGTTTTTTTGGACCCCTATTCTTTGGTCTTTAATCATTGTTGTCCCTCTGATACTACAGGGTCTTTATGACATGCTACAAAGCCATCATTCCCTCCGCAGGAACTTTCCATTACTTGGTCGCGGGCGTTGGATTATGGAGAAAGTACGCCCTTTTATCAGACAATATTTAATCGAGTCTGATACAGATGGAAGGCCAATTAACAGAATGTACCGGAGTGTGGTCTATCAACGCGCCAAAGGGGCTCAGGAAAGCGTGCCTTTTGGAACGCGACTTGATACTTACCGCACTGGCTATGAATGGATTGGTCATTCTCTATCTGCAATTGATGTCAGCGACATTAGTCGAGACCTAAGGGTAAGTGTCGGTGGCCCAGATTGCCTTCAGCCCTACAGTGCGAGCATTCTTAACATTTCAGCGATGAGTTTTGGATCCTTGAGCCAAAATGCCATTCTTGCCTTAAACAGTGGAGCAAAAATGGGTGGTTTTTACCACAATACTGGTGAAGGAGGACTAAGCCCTCACCATCTAAAGCACAAAGGAGACCTAGTCTGGCAGATAGGCACTGGATATTTTGGATGCCGTAATGACAAAGGCAATTTTTCACCTGAAGTATTTCGAGAAAAATCAACTATTGACTCAGTACGCATGATTGAAATCAAACTGTCACAGGGAGCTAAGCCGGGTTATGGCGGTATACTGCCTGCTAATAAGAACACTCCCGAGATAGCAGCAATTCGTGGCGTAGACGCTGGGACGCAGATTAACTCTCCAGTAGCACATAGTGAATTTGACTCACCATTGGGGCTTGTGCAGTTTATTGGACAGCTGAGAAAACTCTCTAATGGAAAACCGATTGGATTTAAAATTGCTATCGGCCGTCAGAGTGAATTTATTGGTATTTGTAAGGCCATGGTTGCTACAAAAATCTATGCAGATTTCATCACCGTAGATGGTGGAGAAGGAGGTACAGGGGCGGCACCTTTAGAATACACCGACTCTATTGGTATGCCTTTGCAAGAAGCCCTCGCGTTTGTTGATGACTGCCTCACCGGATATGGTATAAGGCAGCATACTCGGATTATTGCTTCCGGAAAAATACTAACGGGTTTTCACCTAGTGAAGAATTTTTCCTTGGGAGCTGATATTTGCAATAGTGCTCGTGGGATGATGCTTGCATTAGGTTGTGTTCAGTCGCTTGTTTGCAACACTAATCGTTGTCCAACAGGTGTCGCCACTCAAAATCCAAAACTTAATAAAGGTCTTGTAGTCACCAATAAAGCCCAACGAGTAACGCTGTTCCATAAAAATACGGTTCACGCTACTGCAGAAATTATTGCTTCAGCTGGACTACGTAAGGCCTCTGAGCTAAACCGTACCCATATATATCGACGCATCACCCAAAACTCAATAATGCGTTATGACCAAATATTTCCATATTTGAAGGAGAGTATTTTGCTAACTGAAAACATACCAGAGTCATTTAAGCTCTTCACTCAAGAAGCTTCAGCCAACAGCTTTATGCCCCTTCACTATCTCACCGATATTAGTGATGAGCATTGCGAAATAGACTGCACTGATAATTTAACTTAGGAAATAATAAGTAGAGGCGTCTGATTTTTTGGTCAAGGCAATGAAAGCCGAAGAATTAAATATATTTATTGTATAGCTCCAATAGCCAAAACTAATGGTGCTTATAAGGATCGCATTCAATCTAAAATTACAGATAAGGCAGGGATTAAAAGGGAAGAAAGGCTTGAGCTGCTAGCCAAGCCAGGTGCATCAATTAAAATAATTACCCTTTTTTATATTCAAATAGATTCGTTAAAGTTTTTAACCAGCTTACTGATATGCTGATCATGGGTTTGCGCCCAGCTATTTAACTCGTCGACAATCTTTAGCAGGGATATACCATGGTCAGTTAGGCTATATTCAACCTTGAGGGCGTTTCCTGAATAAGATTTTCTTGAAATAAATTCTCCCTGCTCAAGCCTCCGAAGTTCTTGTGTTAAAACTTTTTGCGAAATATCTGGAATGGTTCTTTTGAGTTCGTTAAACCTAAAAGTCCTTAATGATAGCCTTTGAATAATACATAGCTTCCATTTACCACCAATGAAATGCAAAGTTTTTTCGGTTGGGCAAGATGTGGTTATTTTTTTCAAAATTTAGTAGTTACCTATAAGTGCGTATTACTTTGTACCACTATACCTAATAGACTGCCAATAGTTACAATGCAATTAGCAAGGAAATAACTATGAAATTTGAAAAAACACTACAAAGCCTGGCAATAGCAGCGATGCTAGGCGCTCCTATGATTTTAAATGCAGAACACCATAAATGTGGACCCAAATGCTCAGGTTACGAGCAAAAGTGTGGTGCTAAGTGTGGTGCTAAGTGTGGTGCTAAGTGTGGTGCTAAGTGTGGTGCTAAGATAAAAAGACCGCATGGATATAAAGCAGCTTACGTTTCCTCCTCTGATAATATACAAAAAGGTGAAGAGCTGTTTAACAGCACCGCGTTGAGCACCAATGGCATGGCGTGCGCCTCTTGCCATAGTGAGCTGAAGGCTTATGGCGCTTCATTCACTGATGATTTTCCACATAAAGTAAACATGGCTAGCAATAGCTATGGAGTCCCCAGCATCTATCTGGATGAAATGATTCAGGTGTGTATGAGAGGCCCAATGGAGTCGAAAATATTGAAATGGGGTTCAGGCGAGATGAATAACTTAACTGTATTTATGCAGGAAGAACACAAGAGATTTAAAAATCAATAAATTAGATTTTCCAAAAAAACAATTTTTAGAACTGTTTAGTTTTAGCGCTTCTAGCATCCCTGTTGACGAGGAGAGTCACTATCCAAAAAATGACTTTATAGACAACCTATCTCGAGCTCAATGTTTTTTTCATCGGCATGAATCTAAAGAAACAGGTTTGACGCAGCATTTTCATTTTTTTAGAAGATGGGTCCCTCAAATTGCAGAGTTCAATAATCGTGAGGTAGTTACTCATATAGCCGCTCTCGAGATAAGCAACGACTTTCAGCCGATTAGTTGGTTTACAGTGAATCAATGGGTGACAGGAGATTACCTCTGCTTGATAAATAATTTTGAATTTTTATGTGAGCACTATAATTTTAATGCCATCAGCAACAAGAAAAATGATAAGTTACTTTTATGGCTTGAAAGTATTTTTATGGAAGGTAAAAAAAATTACTTTAATGATTTATTTACATTAAGAGACCAAAAACTTAAACAACTGTTTGAAAATAAATCGAAAAATATCTTAAAAAATCATTCATTTGAAATTCTCAGCAAGATCAACATCTAAAAAAGCAAGTAGAGTATTTTGGCTTTCATATCCCTCTGTTATATGGATTGAAGTTAGACCATATAGTCACAGTAGCAGGAGTATTAAAAAATCCGTAAAGGAGCTGATACTCGTCTACCTGCAAGAATGACCTAAATCTTCAGTCAATCAATTATTTTCTAACGGTTTAATCTGGCCTATCAGTCACTGCTCCAGTAGAAGCAGAGCTTACTGTTCTCGCATATTTTGCTAGCAATCCTCTGGTATATTTTGGTGCAGGCTGCTGCCAGTTGCGCTTCCTCTTGGCCATTTCTTCATCATTGATATTCAGTGTAATCTCACTATTTTGCGCGTCAATTGTAATGTTATCACCATTTTCTACCAGCGCGATGGCTCCTCCCTCGTATGCTTCAGGCGTGATGTGACCCACCACGAACCCCCTGCTGCCTCCTGAAAAACGACCATCGGTGATCAGTGCGACATCGTTGCCTAGGCCTTTGCCCACAATAGCAGAGGTGGGGCTTAACATTTCCCGCATGCCAGGACCGCCTCTGGGGCCTTCGTAGCGAATGACGACCACGTCACCGGACACCACTTCGCCGTCAATAATGGCGGCAAAACCTTGCTCTTCTGAGTCATACACTTTAGCTGTGCCCGTAAAGCTTAAGCCTTCTTTTCCTGTAATTTTTGAAACTGCGCCTTCAGGCGCTAAATTACCGCTTAGTATCACCAAATGACTGTCTTTTTTTATCGGCTTATCAAAAGGTAAAATAATATTTTGCCCTTCAGCATAATCTGCTACCCCCGCCAAATTCTGAGCCATGGTTTTTCCCGTGACTGTCATGCAGTCACCGTGCAGCATGCCAGCATCCAACAAACGCTTCATCAGGGGCTGAATGCCACCGATTTCAATTAGCTCAGACATCAAATATTGCCCGCTTGGGCGCAAGTCGGCAATCACCGGTGTTTTTTCACCAATACGTATAAAATCATCCAATGTCACTTCCACTCCAACGGTATCCGCCATTGCAATTAAATGCAGCACTGCATTGGTAGAACCCCCTAAGGTGATGATTAGCGTAATTGCATTCTCAAATGCCTTTTTTGTCATAATGTCGGACGGCTTAATATCATGTTCAAGCAGGTAAACAATTGCTTTTCCTGCATCAACACAGTCTTGTTTTTTGTTATCTGAAATCGCATTTTGCGCAGAACTATTCGGCATACTCATTCCCAAAGCCTCAATCGCCGAGGCTAAGGTGTTTGCTGTATACATTCCGCCGCAAGAGCCCGGGCCAGGGATCGCCGTTTTTTCAATATGTTCCAACTGAGTGATAGGGATATCACCGCTCGCATAACCACCTACAGCTTCGAATACTGATACGATATCTGTATGGTTTTCGCCAGGCAAAATCGTCCCGCCATACACAAAGATAGAAGGACGATTCAGACGTGCCAAGCCCATCAAACAACCAGGCATATTTTTATCGCAGCCGCCAATAGCAATAATACCATCATGCCCCATGCCACCTGATACTGCCTCTATAGAATCGCAAATAACTTCACGTGATACCAAAGAATACTTCATACCTTCGGTACCCATAGAGATACCGTCAGATATGGTGATAGTGCTATAAATCACGCTTTTGGCACCGGCGCTATCTACACCCTTACCTACCTCATCTGCAAGAGTATTAATGTGCATGTTGCATGGCGTCACCATTGACCAGGTTGAGGCAATACCCACCTGTGATTTTTTAAAATCTTCGTCCCCAAAGCCTACCGCCCTTAGCATAGAACGACTAGGAGCCTGTGTTGGACCATCTACGATTTTTTGTGAATATTTGCGTGGTTTATCTGTACTCATATTTTGATCTTCGTTTTCAGTTTCAATAAATACACTATAGGATTGTATAAATAAATTACAATCTAAATTCATGAGTTGATTCACTTATTAAGAGACATCATAATTTCAGATTTAAGGATCTATTTGACCTTGACTTTTAGCCCCTCTCAACATCTCCCAACCTATAACCACAAGCTTCCATCGTGAGATATGTACGGCATGAGCTCATTATTTGTGAACAGTCTTTTTTGTAGACTAATTTTCTTTGTAAAATCTATTTAAATTATTTACTCTTACCACTATGGATTTCAATAAAAAAATATCATTTCAACTTCCCGATAATGCATTTAGCAGAGCGGACGAGGCAACAGACGAAGAGTTTTATATTATCCCTAGATTTGTTGCGCATATTGACTATGGCGCAATAGATTCAGTGACAGAGCTTTACCGTAAATATTTGCCTGAACATGGAGATATCTTAGACCTAATGAGTAGCTGGCTCTCTCACCTGCCAGAAGAAGTAACCTACAACAGTGTCACTGGCTTGGGTATGAATGAAAGAGAAATGTTCCATAACAAGCAGCTAGATACATGGTCCACTCATAACCTAAATGACGACCCCAAGCTCCCTTTTAGAGACAATCAGTTTGATGCAGGCATTATATGTGTGTCTATCGACTACCTGACCAATCCAATAGCTGTCTTGCAAGACATGGGGCGGACCTTAAAGAAAGATGCTCCATTGGTTATCACCTATTCCAATCGCTTCTTTGAAGCAAAAGCGACATCAGTCTGGTTGCAACTAGATGACGAGCAACGGGCTTATTTAATCAAATTTTACCTTTCTGAAGCTGGATCATACAAAGACATACAGCTCATGGACTGTTCGCCGGAGTTCGGCGACCCGCTGTATGCTGTTGTTGCTAAGAATATTGGCTAGTTTAGCTCCTATCGAACAACCAGATACATAGGGCGCCCATTTCGACTAATTTGCAATAATATAGAATTCTGACTTAACTTTAATGCCTCACTAAAGTTAGTTAAATCGGTCACTCTCTTTCTGTTTACGCCAACGATAAGGTCTCCTGGCCTCAAGCCTGTATATGCAGCTCGAGAATTTGGCTCCAAACCTGCAACTATTAAGCCATTTCCACCTGGCTTAACTTCCACGCGAATACCCTCTAGCAAATAATGGATTGGACCATTAGCAGAAGTAAGCTTCTGTTCGCCGATCCCCACATTTAATTTTTTTACTTTTCCTTCCCGAATAAAACTTAACTGCACCTTATCCCCAACTTTCTTTATCCCAATTTGACTTCTAAGCTGTCCACCGGAACTGGTAGGCCTTCCATCAACAGCTGTGATTACATCACCTGCTTTTACGCCTGCTTCTTCAGCTTTAGAATTTTCCACTACACCTGTTACCAAAACCCCTTGTTGACCATTTTTCAAATCAAATGCTTCCCGTAATTCAGGCGTGATATTTTGAATGGAAACTCCGAGCTGCCCCCTATTTACCTCGCCTGTTGCAAGAATTTGCTCCATGCTAGCCTTGGCCATATTGATGGGAATTGCAAAGCCTATACCAACATTACCTCCTGAGGGAGCAATAATTGCAGTATTTATGCCTATAAGGTCCCCACTTAAGCTCACAAGGGCCCCGCCAGAATTTCCTGGGTTAATTGACGCATCGGTCTGTATAAAATTCTCATAACCTTCGATACCCAATCCTGTCCGACCCAATGCGCTGACTATACCGGTAGTAACCGTCTGACCCAAACCAAATGGATTACCTATAGCCACCACAAAATCTCCTACATCTAATCTATTGGAATCACCAAAATTGACCTCGGCAAGATTTTTAGCATTAACTTTCAGAATAGCAATATCTAGGTCTGGATCGACGCCTTTTATTTCAGCAGTAAATTCTCGCCCATCTATTAAAGATACACGCACTTCATCGGAATTTTTAATTACATGGTAGTTGGTCATAATAATGCCATTTTTAGCATCAACAATTACACCAGATCCAGCGCTCTGTCTTCTTTTTCTAGGTTTTTTTGACTCCGGAATATTTTGGTTACGTCCATTAAAGAAATGCTTAAAAAAAGGGTCGTTCATTAGCGGGTTTTGCGACTGATTATTAGTCGAGAATGTAGCTATATTAACTACCGCAGGGTTCACTTCTTTAAGCATAGAAGATAGCGAGGGTAGCCTGTTACCAGATGAATCTGACAAAGGAAGTGCCGCATATGTTTCTGCACAGAAGCATGTAACACACAAAGAAAATATCAGGCCCTTTAATAATGACATTATTACTCCTAAACAATTATGATTGTGAGGTCTATACTATTAATAGACGGGTATATTGTAAAAGTAACT
>JBLHWD010000026.1:0-9051 GCA_047628995.1 Saprospiraceae bacterium
CTATTGGACCAGAATCTTGGAGCGGGGCTTATGTACAGCCGTGTCGAAGGCCGTCGGATGGACGTTACGGCGAGAATCCTAACCGACTGCAACATTATTACCAATTTCAAGTGGTGCTGAAGCCATCCCCAAAAAATATGCAGAGCCTATATCTTGATTCGCTCCAAATGCTAGGGATTGATACTACTGTTCATGATGTTCGTTTTGTTGAGGACAACTGGGAATCTCCTTCTTTAGGCGCATGGGGTCTCGGCTGGGAGGTTTGGCTAAATGGAATGGAAGTGACACAATTCACTTATTTTCAGCAAGTGGGAGGCTTGGAGTGCTTTCCTATTACAGGGGAAATCACCTACGGTCTAGAACGCCTTGCTATGCACCTTCAGGGTGTTGACAGTGTCTACGATCTAGTTTGGGCAAATGGCCCAACAGGAAAAGTTACCTATGGTGACGTATTTCATCAAAACGAGGTGGAAATGTCGGCCTATAACTATGAAGAGGCTGATACAGATTTTATGCTTAAAACTTTTGATACTTTGGAGCATGAGTGTCATCGCCTTGTAGCTAAAGGATTGCCGCTCCCAGGTTACGAAATGGCCATCAAGGCTTCTCATGCATTTAATCTTCTTGATGCCCGGCACGCGATATCTGTCACGGAGCGCCAACGGTTTATTTTACGCATTCGCGCACTTTCTAAGTCGGTGGCGCAGGCCTATTATAACTCCAGGCTTGCACTTGGCTTCCCATTAGCCCCAAAAGAGCTCGCAAATAAGCTTATACAAAAGGCCGAGGGAGCTAAGTAATGACAGATTTTCTAGTTGAGATCGGGACAGAAGAATTGCCGCCAAAAGACCTAGAATATCTTGCTAAGGAGTTCGCCAGGCTGGTAAAAGATGGCTTTGCAGCTCATTCGCTCTCCTGTACTAAGGCACAATTTTTTGCCACGCCCCGAAGACTAGCTGTTTCTCTAAACAATCTAGACAAGCAAGCTCCAAGTAAGGATGTAACTGTATGGGGTCCTCCTTCAAAAATAGCATTCGACGCTAGTGGAAACCCAACAGCTGCAGCCAAAGCATTTGCCTCTAAAAATAATATTTTAATTGAAGCACTAGGCAACAAAATAGAAAATGACGGGGTGCAAGACAAGCTTTGTCATCGAACTAATCAGCCTGGGGGGGAAACTGTAGAACTAGCAGGATCCATTATTGAGTCAGCGCTTTCTGCGCTGCCCATTTCCAAAAAAATGCGCTGGGGAACAAATACATATGAGTTTGCGCGACCTACGCATTGGATATTAATTTTGTATGGAAATCAGACCATCAAAGCGACTATTATGGGTCTTGTTTCCAGCAACACAACACAAGGACACCGCTTCCATAGCGATGGACCCATTCCAATCTTTACACCTGACACCTACCTAGATTCGCTCTATAAAGCTTACGTTATGGCTGAATTTGAAGCTCGAAAACTAAAAATTAAGGCAGCAGTCATAAGTGAAGCTAATAGCGTTACAGGAAAAGCTGTTATTGATGATAGCTTGTTAAGAGAAGTTACGGCTCTTGTTGAATGGCCTGTAGCCCTTCTGGGAACTTTTGATGAACGGTTTCTTGCTCTTCCTAAAGAGGCATTAATTACTTCCATGCAAGAGCATCAGAAGTATTTTCCTGTCGAAAATAAAACAGGGGAGCTGCTTCCTTTCTTTATCACGATTTCTAATATTAAAAGCTCTAACCCTGAGCAGGTCATCAGTGGGAATGAGAGGGTAATTCGACCAAGATTGGCTGATACCGTTTTTTTCTATGATGCCGACAAAAAAACAACGCTTGAAAATAAGCGCGATGCACTTAAGTCTGTCGTATTTCAGAAAAATTTGGGCTCACTTTATGATAAAACTGAGCGTTTATCTGGTCTTGCTGAGTTCCTTTCACCTCTTGTTGGGGCCGAGGTGGCTCTTTCAAAAAGGGCCGCCAAGCTATGCAAATCTGATCTAGTCAGCGAAATGGTTGGTGAGTTTGCTAGCCTGCAAGGGGTTATGGGGCGCTATTATGCTATTAACGATGAGGAGCACCCTGAAGTAGCTGAGGCTGTGTATGAGCATTATATGCCCAGATATTCTGGCGATTTAATTCCACAAACGGCTACAGGAACTACCATAGCTCTTGCTGATCGATTAGACACGCTTGTCGGTATATTTGCTATTGGTCAGGCCCCATCTGGCTCCCGGGACCCATTCGCACTTCGTAGGGCAAGCCTGGGCTTGTTGAGAATAATAGTAGAAGGAAAGCTAGAGCTAAATCTTCACGATGCACTGCACGTTGCAGCTCTTCAGTATGGCTCCTTTTTTGTCGATTTAGCCGCGGCCAAAGATACTTGTCAGCAAGTGCTTACTTACATTTTAGAACGCTTTGTAGCTAGGTATGCAGACGAGAAAATTCTTATCGAAGTATATCAATCTGTTGCTTCTAGAAAACTTAATAGTCCTTTTGATATTGATCAGCGCGTACAGGCTGTACATAAATTCACAGCTCTTCCAGAGGCGGCTTCACTTGCCGCCGCCAATAAACGAGTTTCAAATATTTTAGCTAAGCACGCCGATACTGTTCTACCAAAACAAGTAAATGTCTCTCTGTTAGCTGAGCCCGCAGAGATCGCCTTAGCGGAGCTACTAGAAGAGCTTGAAAAGAAAATTCATCCCCTTCTACAAGAAAAGTGTTACGAAGATGCGCTGAGACTGTTATCGAACCTAGACCACCCTGTGGATAATTTTTTTGATGATGTTATGGTAATGGTTGACGATCACGACATACGAAATAATCGCCTTACCTTATTACGTCAACTTAGACGCCTGTTTCTTGAAGTTGCTGATATTTCATTATTAGCCCCTTCAAAACAATAACTTACAGTAAACTATTGCATGCCAACGGGGATGATTCTGCCTTATGATCAAACTAATTATTCTTGATCGAGATGGCGTGATAAACAAAGATTCTAATGCTTATGTCAAAACAGCTGCAGAGTGGCTACCAATTCCTGGCAGCATTGATGCGATTGTCCGTCTGTCCCGATCAGGATACAAAATCGCTATAGCTACAAATCAGTC
Organism: Saprospiraceae bacterium; assembly: GCA_047628995.1. GTDB lineage: Bacteria > Pseudomonadota > Gammaproteobacteria > Pseudomonadales > Porticoccaceae > Porticoccus. The sequence goes on from JBLHWD010000026.1 coordinate 3,098, forward strand.
AGGGATAGGCCGCGGGTTGTTTGGTATCGACGCCCTAGATGCAATGCATGCTAAGTTAAATAATTTGCTGCTTCTGCATGGAGTAACTCTTGCTGGCATTTTTTATTGCCCACACAAGCCTCTAGACAAATGTCTCTGCAGAAAGCCCGCCGCCGGGCTTTTAGATGAAATTTCAGAGACGCTGGATATACATCTAGCTGGTGTCCCACTTGTTGGAGACAGTCTTCGTGACCTGCAAGCCGGTATCACGCACCAGTGCATGCCAATTTTAGTGCGCACCGGCAAAGGAGCTGAAACGGAGAAAGCATTACACGAACAACAAAACTCCCTTTTACAGCATACAAAAATTTTTGATGATTTAGCGCAGACTGCTGACTATCTTTGCGCCTTAAATGACACTGCACCCTTACTATGAAAAAATTTATTGCTTTCACACGTTCGATGCTATTTTACGCATTTTACCCGCTGATTTTAGTGTTTTTTGGAACATTTACCTGCACTATTGGTGTTTTTATGCCTTATAAAGCAAGGCATAATGTTGTTACTTTCGCTAACGCACTTATCATTAAATGGTTGAGTCTCAGCTGCGGTATAACATTAAGGATCGATGGTCTGGAGAACATACCCAGCACTCCCTGTGTTGTACTCAGCAAGCATCAGTCTGGCTGGGAAACCTTTTACCTGCAACGACTACTGAGGCCAGTTAGTACAATTCTTAAAAAAGAGTTGTTTTGGATTCCTTTCTTCGGCTGGGCGCTCTATTTTATGCACCCAATCGCCATAAATAGAGGCAACCCCAGGGAGGCCCTAAAACAAATACTACAACAAGGTTTAGAGCGCCTACAGACCGGAAAGAACGTGCTTATTTACCCTGAGGGAACAAGACTTGCACCGGGAAGGAAAGGTCGTTATGGTCGAAGTGGGGCTGCTTTGGCTATTGCTGCCAAGGTTCAAATTATTCCTGTGTCACACAACGCTGGATATTGCTGGCCAGCCCATAGTTTTATTAAATGGCCTGGTCAAATACATGTCTCAATTGGAAAGCCTGTTAGTACAGACAACACTGACAGCCGCATTTTAACTCAGCAGATAGAAAGTATCATCGAAAATACCCAAAAAACACTGACGTTCTTGAAGCCTAAAAAATAAACTACAATATACGTTGCTCAAATGAGCCTAAAAATCTAAATTTGTTACTGACAGTGCATTTTTCTCAATAAAGTCTCTACGCGGCTCTACTAAATCGCCCATCAAAGTAGTAAACATTTGATCTGCAGCAATTGCATCCTCAACAGTGACCTTAAGCATTCTTCTCGCCTCCGGATTCATTGTTGTATCCCACAATTGAACTGGGTTCATTTCTCCCAGCCCCTTGTAGCGCTGTATGTTATAACCGCGCTTGGATTCTCCCATTAGCCAATCTAGCCCTTCTCCAAAGCTCGCAATTGGTTTTTTTGTTTCGCCAGACTTTATATGAGCCCCTTCTTCCAGCAATCCTCGCAGCTTGACTCCAAGAGAAACAATTGCTGCATACTCTTTCGAAGCAAAAAAATCATGGTCGAACAAATGATCTGTGGGGATGCCGTGTGCGGTGATAACTACCTTGAGAAGATAACCCTGCGCGGCTGCAGGGTGAGCTGTTATGTTGTATTGTTTGCTTCCAGATACTTTTTCTTTCTCGATGGAGCCTGTAAGTAATTCAGCCAGACTTTCCACCGAAGGTTTGTCTTCTAGTGCGGCTACATCTAGCGCAGGAAGAAGCACTAATGATTTTAATATTTCTATGGGATATACCCGTGACATACTTTCTATTAGGCCCATTACTCGACGATAGTCAGCCACTAAGATCTCCAAAGATTTCCCGCTAATCCCTGGAGCATCAGCATTGACATGTAAGCTCGATCCATTGAGGGCCGACTGTGTTAAAAACTTAGTAAGCTCTTGGTCATCTTTAAGGTATTGCTCCTGCTTCCCCTTGCTAATCTTGTAAAGGGGCGGCTGTGCTATATAAATGTGTCCGCGCTCTACCAGCTCACGCATTTGCCTAAAGAAAAATGTTAGGAGTAGTGTGCGTATATGGGACCCGTCGACATCAGCATCCGTCATTATTAAAATTGTGTGGTAGCGAAGCTTGTCGGGGTTAAACTCTGCAGCACCTATGCCGCATCCTAAAGCTGTTATAAGAGTTCCCACTTCAACACTAGAGAGCATTTTATCGAACCTAGCCTTTTCAACATTAAGTATTTTTCCCTTAAGGGGCAAAATAGCTTGTGTTCGACGATCTCTGCCTTGCTTTGCAGAACCTCCGGCAGAGTCACCCTCTACAAGATATATCTCTGACAGAGCGGGGTCTTTTTCTTGACAATCTGAAAGCTTTCCAGGTAATCCGGCTATATCAAGAGCTCCTTTTCGGCGGGTCATATCCCTCGCTTTCCGAGCGGCCTCACGTGCACGTGCCGCCTCAACCATCTTAACAACTATGCTTTTAGCTTCTTGTGGGTTTTCTAACAAATAATCAGTGAAGTGTGCTCCCATTTCTTGCTCAACTGCGGTTTTAACCTCGGAGCTAACTAATTTTTCTTTAGTTTGTGAAGAGAACTTAGGGTCTGGCACTTTTACTGAAACGATTCCAGTTAGCCCTTCTCTAGCATCGTCTCCTGAGGTACTAACCTTGTTCGTTTTTCCAATACCTTCTTTTTCAATATAAGTATTGAGGCTTCTTGTCAGCGCTGACCTAAAGCCTGCTAAGTGTGTGCCGCCATCTCTCTGTGGGATATTATTGGTATAGCAAAGAATATTTTCTTGGTAGGTGTCGTTCCACTGAAGCGCCACCTCCACTCCAACTCCGTCATCGCGGAATGTGGAAAAATGCATAATTTTGTTGATTGTGGTTTTATTGGTATTAAGGTAGTCCACAAAAGCCCTTAGTCCTCCCTCGTATTGAAAAATATCCTCTTTGTCAGTTCTCTCGTCTTTGAGGACGATGCGAACACCGGAATTGAGAAACGAGAGCTCACGGAGCCTTTTTACTAATATCTCATAATGAAATTCAATATTAGTAAACGTTTCTGTCGAAGGGACAAAGTGAATAGCAGTTCCTGTTTCGCTAGTGTCACCAATAACAGCTAGTGGAGCCTGCGGAATACCATGCTTATACTGCTGCTCATGTATTTTTCCACCACGCTTGATGGTTAGTCTCACGTCTCGCGACAAAGCATTTACTACAGAAACACCCACACCATGGAGACCACCAGATATTTTATAACTGTCTTCGTCAAATTTTCCACCCGCGTGGAGGACTGTCATGATCACTTCCGCTCCTGATACGCCCTCATCATGCAGCTCAGTGGGTATTCCGCGGCCATTATCAGAAACGGTAATGGACTCATCTTGATGGATTGCAACAATAATCTCTGAACAATGGCCCTCAAGGGCTTCATCTATAGAATTATCAACTATCTCAAACACCATGTGATGAAGTCCAGTTCCATCATCAGTATCTCCGATATACATACCAGGACGCTTTCTAACCGCGTCGAGGCCTTTGAGAACTTTAATGCTGCCTGAATCGTAGACTTGATTTTCACTCATACAAGTATCCTAAATTGAAAATTATAGTACTAAAGTTATTCCTGAATGATACGCCCCTGTTCCACGTGAAACATGCTTATGTTTGTATCTCCATCGGGCCAAGAATCGACTAAGTCTTTCTTGATTACACCAGTAACAAAAGTTTGCGCTCCTAAGCTTAACAGTAAGTTTCCAACCTTTTTTCTATGAAAAAAGTCCAACTCAGAAGGCAGGTCATCTAGCAAATACAGGCATTGTTGGCCTGTAATTTTATTGTAGAGATAGCCCTGTGCGACCTGCATTGCCGTAACGATAATTTTTATTTGCCCTCGCGACAAAACTTCACTGGCCGGGCGGTCATTATAGCTCACTCTCAAATCTGATCTTTGGGGTCCATGAGAGGTGGCCTTAGTATGCAAATCTCTTTGTTGGTCCGAAAGCAAAACATCTGATAGCTTCCTTGCAGCATCCCAACCAGGGTAATATTTAAACTCAAAACCTTTTAGCTCAGTAGTTTCACTTATAACCCATTGTATTATATCAACTAATTTAACTAAATATTCCTTCCTGAGAAAGTCTATTTGTTCACTTAACCCAACAAACTCAATATCCCAAACTTTTAGTAATTCAGCATCTATTCTATCACACCGGAGTAACGAATTCCGCTGCTTCAGCACACGTCTAAAATCTTTTAGCAGGCCCCTGTACACATGTTCCACGTGAAACACTCCCCAGTCTATATACTGCCTCCTGTATTGAGGCCCCGCATCTAAAAGCCGAAATGTATCAGAGTTAAGCACTATAAGCGGCATGGTATCTGCGAGTAATGCTGCGCTAGCAATTTTTTGGCCATCCATCTTAAATTCAAACTCTTTTGCTCGAGAGCGAGTAACCCCAAGGGAGACAGTTGAATTTTTAGTTTGAACTAGGCCATGCACAGTACAGGTTTGTTCTTTTTCGTTAATTATTGGATCTAGTGTTCTAGACCGAAAAGACCTGCCTCGACCCAAAACATGAATGGCCTCTAGCAAGCTAGTTTTGCCGCTGCCATTTACGCCATAGAAAAAATTAGAGGTCGGTGACAAGTGTATTTCGTTGTGAGAAAGATTTCGTAGGCCATGAATGCCAAGCTTTTTTAAAAACATAAAAGAAAATCTTTTTTATGGGTGTGGTTATAGGCGCATTGGCATAACAACATATACAGCGTCTTGTTGTTCTGGATCTTCAATCAAAACACTGCTATTTGCATCTGAGAAAGTGAAGCGAACGTCTTTTCCAGATAAAATATTCAGAATATCAATTATATAGCTAACATTAAAACCAAGCTCCAGCTCTGTAGAATCGTATTTAACAGTAACCTCTTCTCGTGCCTCCTCCTGTTCTGGATTACTTGCTACCAGAGTCAAAAGATCTTGAGCGAGAAGAAGCTTAACGCCTCGATACTTTTCGTTAGACAATATTGCGGCCCGACTGAATCCACTTCGGAGGTCTTCGCGCAACCCAACCAGTTGCTTATCGCCGCCTTTAGGGACTACGCGATCGTAATCTGGATAGGCACCGTCAACTAACTTTGAAGTGAATCGAAAATCTTCTGCGACGACCTGTATGTGGTTATCGCTTAAAGCGACAGTTATCTCTCCCTCATCCAACAGAAGCCGAGAAAGCTCCATGACTGCTTTTCGGGGGATGATTGCTTGTATTTTATCGCTAGTAAATTCTATTTTTTCAGAGTCCATCATAGCCAAACGATGCCCATCTGTTGCAACAGCCCTAAGTCGTCCATCACTGACCTCCAACAACATGCCGTTTAGGTAATAACGCACGTCCTGTTGAGCCATTGCGAAGGATGTGCGGCCAATCAACTGCTTGAGCTCTGTATGTTTTATAGCGAACGTTTCTCCTGTAGCTTCATCATCTACACTTGGGAATTCGTTTGCGGGAAGTGACGATAAAGTGAAGCGACTTCGACCGCTAACAATCTGAACACGTCCATCTTTTTCATTAAGTGTGATATCGGTAGCTTCAGGCAAAGATTTACATATATCCATCAACTTTCGGGCTGGAACTGTAATTTCACCATCTTCTGCAGATGCATGTAAGTTAATGTGGCCGACGATTTCTACTTCGAGGTCTGTTCCAGTAAGAGATAGGCGGTTGTCTTTAAGTATGATCAGCACATTTGATAGTATGGGTAACGTCTGCCGCCTTTCTACAACACCAACAACTAGCTGGAGTGGTTTTAAGAGGTCTTCTCGAGATATTTTAAATTTCATTTATCAGCAATTCCAGTTTAGATTGGTTTAACGCTTCCCAACTAGCGGTTCAGGCTTACCTGCTAATCAAGTAGTTAGTGCACGTAGCAAGTGCTTCATATCATCTTGCAT